>CAYFTY010000271.1:0-6185 GCA_964346045.1 uncultured Bradymonadales bacterium
TGGCCGAGCGCTATCACAAGCGGCTCTTCGACCCAGGTTTGACCCCGAAACCTCTCGGGTAGATAGGTATCGAGGGTCATCGCAAAGAGGTCTAGACTGGCGGGAGCCCCCTGACGAAAGAAGACCCGTTTGCGTCGTAGAATGGTCATGTTCGAACCCCGCGCCGCCTGCTCCACTCGTTCGAGCTGCTCGGCCGGGAAGACGCAGGCGAAGATGCCCCCGTTGGCGAGATGCTTCGCAGCCACCTCGCAATAGTCGGCAATGTCTCCTCGCACCTCGAAGCGGCACGCGACTTTCTGCGGATGATCGGATTGCAGTCCGTCTTCGAGCGGCCAGTAGGGTGGGCTGCCGGTGATGAGGTCAAAGGTCTCGTCGGCCAGAAGCTCGGGGTCACGCATATCGCCGAGACGGATCTCGTATCGGTCCTCGATGCCGTTGTATCGGGCGCTCTTTCTCGCAAGCCGCACGCTCTCTTGCTGCGCTTCGATGGTGACGAATTTGGCGTGAGGCAATCGCCACGCCGCGATCATTCCAACCGAGCCGATGCCCGAGCCCAGGTCGAGCGCCTGACTCACCGAGGGAGCACACGTCGTGCCGTACCATGCTGTCAACACATCATCGGTCGAGAATCGGTGCCCCTTGCGCAGCTGAAAGATTCGGAAGTGTCCGCTGATGGCGTCGATGGTCTCGCCATCCTCGAGTTCGACCTCGGGTTTGGCCGCGGGCAAAGGCCCTGGCTTGGTCCAGCCTTTGAAGCAGGGTTCGGTATTACAACTCGGAGGTAACTTCGGCATAAAGATCAACCTTTGACGAGAAAGCACTTGACAGCATCGAGTCATATCCTTATTGTCCGGCCGCTTCAAAGGGATCTGCCCGATGAAACGAAGTTTTCGCGGATTTCGCCAACTCGAACACTGTGAATCCAATGATGGATAATAATTCGATATTGAATACGCGCTGCGAAATGCCCGGGGCTCACGCGAGCTACCAATGGGGCATTCTCTGCGTGGTCGACGAGGCGGGACGTTTTTGAATAGATAGATATCAATTACGATTTGATGTTATTTCGAAGACGCCTGCTTCCTTTTGGGAGCAGGCGTTTTTCGTTGTGTTCACCGGCGAAGCACCGAACGAGAGATAATCATATGCAGGCGACATGCGTCGCCCCGCGTGCGGGTTCGAACCCCGCCGGGCCTTTGTGGTCCGTAGCTCAAACGGGAGAGCCGCGTATGCTCGAAGATGTGCCGAGCCACCACACGGAGGGTGCCATGTCGCAAGCCGTGGAAACGTAACCCGAGTGCCGTTCAGGTCGCTCGGGTTACGTATTTCTTGCTTACCCGGCCGCGTGCCGTGCCTGCCTTGCTGGCAGGTCGCCGTCGAATTCGGTGTTTACGTCGACGATGTCGCGCCAGGGCATCAATGAGCTCGGCACGGTGCGTCGACCGGGGCGCTGATAGTCTGCAAGGATGCGTGGTCCAACTTCATCGGGATCGTGCTCACGAATTTCGGTCAAAAATTCGAAGATCAGATCACAGAGACGCTTCAGGGCGATTCCATGCTGGCTCTGTGTTTTTGCCCAGAGCCAGTCCGAGAATTCCATGAAGCCATCGAAGGCAGACTCGTCTCGATAGAGGAGCCTGACTGTATCGACGAAGTTTCCACTGTTGCCTACGAGATCCCAGTAGCGAGCAAAACGCCTCATGCGCTGCAGATCGTCGAAGCTCATCACGCCTGTCTCGAGGATCTCATAGGGCGGTGTTGGGCTGTAGACCATCTCATGCGCTTCGGTGTGCCGATTGATGGGAACGCCTCGGAGTCGCTTGAGAATACCGACTTGGATCTCCTGCGGTCCCAGGGCGACCAGTCGGTCGAAGCCGCGCCCGAACGAAGTCATGTCCTCGCCCGGTAGACCCGCGATCAGGTCAGCGTGGACGTGAACCCCCGTATGCTCGCGCAAGAAGGTGAGGTTATCGGCCAATCTTTCGTAGTTCTGGCGACGCGAGATGGTCGCGGCGACTTCATCGTCGAAGGTCTGGATCCCGACTTCGAATTGAAGTGAGCCATCGGGAAATCTCTCGATGAGTTCGCGCAATTCGTCCGGCAGCCGGTCAGGAACCATTTCGAAATGTACGAAAAGCCCGGGTTCGTATCGCTCGAGAAAGAACGACATGATTTCGGCCGAGACATCGATCTTGAGGTTGAAGGTGCGGTCGACGAATTTGAATTGACGAACTCCACGGTCGAATAAGGACTGCATTTCGCCGAGAAATCGGTCGAGATCGAATGCACGAACTCCGCGGGCGAGCGACGAGAGGCAAAATTCGCATCGGAATGGGCAACCGCGAGAGGCCTCGACGTAAATCACCCGATTGGCAACATCCTCGTCATCGTAAAGCTCATAAGGAAGCACCAACTCGTCGGGTTGAGGCGGTGTGGCATGGATGATTTTGGCCGGTGGGGGTTCATCAGCCAGAACGCTTTCGCAGAACTCGCGAAAGGCGATGTCGGCTTCGCCGGCAATCACGAAATCGGCTTCGTCGACGAGCGGCTGCCCCTCGATTTCGTGGCTTACCTCGGGGCCTCCGACGACCACGGTGATATCGGGTCGCAGGCGCTTGAGAGTTGCGATGAACTCCAGCGACGGCTCGACATTCCAGATATAGACGCTGACGCCCACGATGGACGGCTCGTAGGCGAGTACCTTTTCGACCGCGTCGATCGGACGCTGGTTGATGGTGAACTCCTCGATGTGAGCCTCTTCGCGAAGCTCGCCGAGATTGGCGTGGAGATACCGCAGCCCGAACGCCGAGTGAATGTACCGGGCGTTGAAAGTTGTGAGTACGATTTTCGAGGTATGCACGGTTGACCGCCGACCCGTCGGGGCCGACGCCCTTATCGAATGATGCCTGAAAGCGGACCGCTGCAGAAACGCTCATCGCCGAAGGTTTCGCCTTCGATTCCGTACGCGTTCTGAATCGCGATCAGAAGGTCGTTGTGGGACGCATTCTGATACTCGACGAATTGTCCTGTGTCGAAGAAGCCACCGGCGCTTCCGGCGAGGACGAAGGGCATGTCCGTCTGCGCGTGGGTATTGCCCTGGCTGAGCTCGTTGATCCAGATCACGCAGGTATTATCCAGCATGGTGTTTTCGCCTTCCTGGATCGAATCGAGTTTGGTGAGCAGATAATTGAACTGCTGGGCGAACCAGGTGTCGCGGGCGACCCACTGAGTCCATGCGTTGTTATTGCTCGGTCCGGCATGCGAGAGCTGGTGTCCGTCTCCGAGGCTGTCGAGCCAGGGGAAGCGGATATGGTTCTTGGCGTTCGAAAACTGAATGCTTCCCACCCGGGTCAGATCGCAGGCGAGTGCCATGACCAACAAATCGACCTGAAGCTGAGCGATCTCGGGCATCGTGTCTTCGCTATCCGGATCCATTTCGTCAGGCTCGGTCGGCGCGTAACACGCCTCACCCGTCACCCGTTCGTTTTCGAGTCGGATCTCGAGGTCGCGAACCATCGCGAGATGTTCGTCGAGCCGCTGTCGATCGGCGTGGCCGGCACGTGAGCGGATCGATTCGAACTGCGACGAAACGGTGTCCAGAACTGATTTTCTGCGGGACTTCAGTTCGACGAGCTCGCTCGGCTCGGTCATGAAGTCACTGAAGAGCTGGTTGAAGACCACCAGAGGATCGTTCTGCGGCGGTAACGGCTTAGCCCGGCCCGCGTAGCTGATTCGGCTTCGTACCTCGGCGGTCGGCGCCGTGGTGTCGGCACGCACGCCAAGTTGTAGCGACGAATATGCGGTGTTTTGACCGACGTGATTCGCGATCGCCTGGTCGACCGAGATACCGTCGCCCCAGCCCGCCAGCGATCCATCCCCACCGACGAAGGTACCCTGTTGCAACCCGCGCCCCGTGAGTACCCCACCCATGCCGCGCTGGTGCGGCTCACCGGGGCTCACACTCCCTGCGCACGACTGCATGTCGATGCCTTTGGGGATGATCAATTTGTCTTTATGCATCTCGAGTGGCGAGAGGATCGTGCTGAGTTCGAAATCTCGACTCGAGCTGCCCGTGGTAGGCCAGAAGGTATTCTGCATCGTTCCATTCGGATGGAACATATACACAAAACGCTTGGGGAATCCGTCAGCGGTGACAGATCCCACGGCCTCATTGGCTAGGACTTCCCTTCCGAGGCCCATTTCGAGCAGGGGAAGCGCGATCGCAGTACCTGCGAGACCACGAAGGAACGTCCGGCGTGATAGATGGCGTCGTCTACGCATCATTCGCCTCCTGTAGTGGTCGATTCTTGCTCGACCTGAATGGTTCGGTATCGGAACGTATCGCTGAGCACGATGGCAATCAGCAGATCTTCAAAAGTGCCGCCTGATGCAGCAAAGGTCTCTCGCACCTCATCGGCGGCGCACATATCAGCTTCGGTTTCGGGATGCCCGATTGCGAAGGTAAACCAGTGGTCGGCGATGCAATCTTCGACTTCGCGAGCTTCGGCCAGCATGGCGGTGAGCTCGACGGCGCCGTTGAATTCCCCACCGAGGTTCGGGTCTGCGGTGTTGCCGAGTTCACCCGAGTTGTCGACGGAGCGCCCGCGCTCGGTCGTGCGATAACGCCCGATGGCATCGTAATTTTCGAAACCGAAACCAATCGGGTCGATGAGTCGATGGCATCCAGCACACGATGGATCCTCGGAATGCTGCGTAAAAATCTCGCGCGTGGTCGCGGTCGTGTCCGGGTCGGGCGGCTCGATCTGAATATCGTCTGGAGGCGAAGGCAGCTTCTGGCAGAGAAGCCGCTCGCGCACGAAAATGCCTCGATGAATCGGCGAGCCCATGTTCGGGTGGGCCAGTAGCGCCATGAGCGCGGGATGCGTGAGCAGTCCGGCCCGCTCTTCAGCCGGCATCGTCACCGGGGCCATCGAGTCCTGGGCTTCGACGCCGTAGATATCGGCGAGTCGCTCGTCTATGTGCAGCTCGCGCGACGACAACAGGGTCTTCACGTCCCCGTTGCCCTCATGGACGTGCTGGATGAACTGGTAGAGGCTGTCCTTCCAGGCCTGAGTGACCTCGGGATTCCATTGTGGATACATCGTCTCGTCTTTGACCATCGTGCCGAGCGCATCGAGCTTCAGCCATTGACGATAGAAATGCTCGATCGAAGCCTGAGCCTTCGGGTCTTGAAGCATCCGTCGCGCCTGCGCCTCGATCCCGTCGGGGCTCTCGAGTTCTCCGGTTTCGGCCGCACGCATCAACTCTTCATCGGGCATCGTTGCCCAGAGAAAATACGAGAGCCGGCTCGCCATCTCGTACGAGTCCACCTGAACCAGCGATCCCGCGGCGCGATTTTCGGTGAGCTCGATGCGGTAAAGGAACTGCGGCGACTGCAACACGGCCTGGACGGTGAGCTCCATGGCCGTTTCGAAATCATATTCGGTTTCGATCTGAGCGAAGAGGTCCTGAAACGACTGAAGCTCTTCGTCGGTCGGAGGCCGTCGGAATGCACGGGTCACGAACTCTTCGACGAATGTCTGACCGCAGCCAGACATGGAAGGCTCGCAAGAGAGAAGTCCTTCGCGATTTTCTTCGAGAGCGAGCGGCGCGATGATTTCGGCCTGCTCCATCAGATTTCGTACCGTGAGCGGATTTACCTTATGCGAATCCGTATTGTTCTCGAACCCGTTCGATGCATTTTCGGGTGGGAAACTCTCCCGCGCGAAGCGCCCGTCGAGGCCCAGCAAATCTCGAATCGTGTTATCGAATTCGTACCGGGTCATCAGGCGCATCGGTGCCTGACCGGCATAGATCTCACCGTCGACGTCGCAGTCGTCCATCGACGTGGGAACTCTAGGATCGACTGGATCAGGCTGCTCGACCGGAGGTTCGTCGGTCGGCGCCGGCGCTTGTTCTCCTTCGGTATCGGCCGAACAGGCGACGCCCATCACGAGCAGCCAAGAAAGTGCGGTGTACTTCAATCCATTCGTCATCTCGAACCCTGGTAGAGTCTGAGTCTACTCATATCCGTGAGCATTCTATCGATGCGCCTATCCCACGTAAAGTAACGTCGGTCTTTCGCACCATCAGCGCGTCACCCGGATCTCGGCGCCGCCGGCGGCCGCAACGGGGGTAGGTGTGTAGAAGCGCCAGGCGCGCGCCGGTGTCAACGAGTAACGGCC
>CAYFTY010000272.1:0-6168 GCA_964346045.1 uncultured Bradymonadales bacterium
AGGCCAATGAGGCTGCCCTCGATAAGGTGCGCACCGACAAGGAGCGCGAGGCCAGGGCAGGCCACGACGGAACCTGGGTTGCGCATCCCGGGCTCGTGCCGATCGCGATGGAAATCTTCGACAAATACCAGACCGAAGCCAACCAGATTGAGACGAAACCGCGGCTGGACGTCAACGTCTCGGCAGAAGAGTTGCTCGCCGTGCCCGAGGGCACACGCTCGTTCGATGGTCTGCGGCACAATATCCGCGTCGGCATTCTCTATCTCGAAGCATGGCTTCGAGGCGTGGGATGCGTTCCGATCTTCAATCTGATGGAAGATGCGGCAACGGCCGAAATCTGCCGAACACAGAACTGGCAATGGCTGACCCACGGAGCCGACCTCGATGGAGAGGTCCTCACCGAGGAGCGATTTCTCAAAGAGGTCGACGACGAGGTCGAGGCGCTGCGTGAGCATCTGGGCGCCGAGAGCAAGCTCGACGAAGCGACGACTCTCTTTACCCAGCTCTGCACCGAAGACGAATTTACCGAATTCCTGACACTTCCCGCTTACGAACTTTTGACTCAATGAGTCATGACCAGGCGCGCCTGAGGCGTTTGCCGCACCCTGATGAGGAACCCATGAAAGATCGATTCGAAGGTATCGAACGACCCTATACACTCGAGACCGTCGAGAAGCTGCGTGGCTCGGTGAAGATCGAGTACACCCTTGCTGATCGTGGCGCTCGTAATCTCTGGCAGCAGTTGCACGAAGACGAGCCGGTCGCGGCGCTCGGTGCCCTCACGGGTAACCAGGCGATGCAGCAGGTGCGCGCCGGGCTCAAGGCGATTTATCTCTCGGGCTGGCAGGTCGCCGCCGACGCGAATAACGCCGGCAAGATGTATCCCGACCAGAGCCTCTATCCGGCAAGCTCGGTGCCCGACGTCGTGCGCCGCATCAATCATACTCTGCAGCGTGCCGACCAGATCGAGAGCGTCGAAGGTGAGGTGACTCGCGACTGGCTCGTGCCCATTGTCGCCGATGCCGAAGCTGGTTTTGGCGGACAGCTCAACGCCTACGAGCTGATGCGTTCGTTGATCGAAGCAGGTGCTGCAGGCGTTCACTTCGAAGACCAGCTTTCGAGTGAAAAGAAATGCGGTCACCTCGGTGGAAAGGTGTTGATTCCGACGAGTCAGTTCATCCGTACGTTGACCGCTGCTCGGCTGGCCGCTGACGTCTGTGGTGTGCCGTCAGTGATCATTGCTCGAACAGACGCGAATAGCGCGCGGCTGATGACCTCGGATATCGATGAATACGATCACTCGTTCATGACCGGCGAGCGCACGCCCGAAGGTTTCTATCGTATTACCGGTGGCCTGCAGATGGCGATTGCCCGTGGTCTGGCGTACGCGCCGTATGCAGATCTCGTGTGGTGTGAGACCTCGACTCCCGACCTCGACGAGGCCCGTGAGTTCGCCGAGGCGATTCATGCGGAATATCCGGGCAAGATGCTTGCTTATAATTGCTCGCCGTCGTTCAACTGGCGCAAGCATCTCGATGACGAGACGATTGCCAAGTTTCGACGCGAATTGAACGCGATGGGCTACAAATTCCAGTTCATCACGCTGGCCGGATTCCACGCGCTGAACATGTCGATGTTCAACCTGGCGCAGGATTACGAAGAGCGTGGCATGACGGCATATGCCGATCTGCAAGACGAAGAGTTTGCAGCTGTCGACCGGGGCTACACTGCGGTGAAGCACCAGAGAGAGGTCGGAACTGGATACTTCGACCAGGTGAGTATGGCGATCTCGGGAGGGCAGACTTCGACGACTGCTCTCGAGGGTTCGACCGAAGAAGAACAATTCTGAGCAGGTGCGATTGGCGCCGCGCTCCCCTTCTGACCATTCGGTCGGAAATTGAGGTTCGCGTCGTCCTGATTCCTGTACGTCCATGTTTGACGCACTGACGCGCCGCGTCAGAATCCATTTGACACGGTGCGTCATGTTCTTCATCATCTACTCACTGCAGTCTTCACGGAATGTTTGAAATGTGTGTTGTGACGACTCGGTCTCTCCCCGGTAGCGCGTGTTTTCGCCTCCCCCTGTCGCGCGCTCCGGGGAGAATCGGTTTTTGCACCTTCCGAGAGCAGGCGCGCGATCGGTGAATGCTCATCGCTCTCGGATGGCCCGATGGAGAGCACCATGAATCATTTCGATCCGAGAGGCGAAGAACGTGACAGCTGCGGAACTGGCTTTGTCGCCCACCTGCGCGGCATGCCTTCGCACGAGATCCTTCAAGACGCACTCTACGCAGTTCAGCGGCTCGAGCATCGAGGCGCGGTCAGTCCCGACGGTAAGACCAGCGATGGTGCGGGCATTCTGACACAGATTCCCTATCGACTTTTCGACGCATGGATCGACGACCGCGATGAGTCCGAAATCGCGGTGGCGATGCTTTTCTGGCCGCCCGTCGAAGCCGAGCGAGAAGCGACACGAGCGATCTTCGAAGCTCAACTCGAGGCCGAGAAGATCGAGATTCTCGGGTATCGCGAAGTTCCCGTGGATCACCGACAGCTCGGGGCGACTCAACGCGGCGGTGCTCCGTACATCGAACAGGCGATCCTCTGGGCTCCGCACCTCGAAGGTGAAGATTACGAACGCCGACTCTTTGCCACGCGGAAGCGCATTGAATCCGCGGCATGGGAGGCCGGGCAGCATGATTTCTCGATTCCGTCGATGTCAGGTCAGACGATCGTGTACAAAGCGCTGGTTGTCCCCTCGGCGCTGCCCAGGTTCTTTGCTGACCTCGCCAATCCAGCGTACGAAACGGCGATCGCGCTTTTTCACCAGCGCTACAGCACGAATACGTTTCCGACGTGGCGTAGAACGCAGCCTCTGCGACTGCTGGCGCACAACGGCGAAATCAACACTCTTCTCGGCAATGCGAACCGGATGCGTGCTCGCGAAGCAGCTCTGACCGGAACACTATGGCACGACGATGCGGATGATCTCAGACCGCTGATTCAGCCTGAATGCAGCGATTCGATGGCGCTCGACAACGTGCTCGAGTTTCTGGTGCGTTGTGGGCGCAATCCCGTGCACGCCATGGCAATGCTCGTGCCCGACGCGTACGAATCCAAAGGTCTCGATGACGATATTCGAGCGTTTTACCGATACCACGCAGCTCATATGGAGCCGTGGGATGGTCCGGCCGCACTCGTCTTTACCAACGGTCGTACCGTGGCGGCCGCTCTCGACCGCAATGGTCTGAGGCCGCTTCGATACTGGCTCACCCAGGAGCGAATGATCGTGGCGTCTGAGGCGGGCGTGGTGCGTGTTCCCGATGAGTCGATCGTGCGAAAAGGACGGCTCGGCCCCGGTCAGATGATCTCGATCAACACCGCGACCGGCCGTGTCTTCGCAGACGAGGACATCAAGCGCGAACTCGCCGAGCTCGAACCATGGAAGGAGTGGCTTGATACCGGCGAGGTCTTCCTCGACGAAGAAGCATCGACGCACGAGTCATTCGACGACCTCGTGGCGCGTCAGCAGGCCTTCGGATGGGGACGCGAGCACGTCGAAAAAGTGCTCGAGCCCATGCTCTACGATCAGAAAGAACCGATTGGCTCGATGGGGGATGACACTCCGCTCGCTGTGCTCAGCGAAAAGCCCCAGCGTTTTTATCGCTTCTTTAAGCAGCGATTCGCGCAGGTCACCAATCCGCCGATCGACCCCTATCGCGAGCGCGTCGCGATGTCATTGACGACTCGCATCGGGGTTTCGAGCGACCTCACCGACGACAGCCCGCAAAACGCGCGATTCATCGAATTGCCATCGCCCGTGCTCTCGACCCGTACCTTTGAGTCATTGAAGCGTTTCGATGAACTTTCTGCGGCGACGCTCTCGACCACGTTCGAGGTCACGAAAGGTCCTGACGGCATGACGCAGGCGGTCGAATCGCTGCGCGAAGACGCGGTGGCATTGGCGCGACAAGGCGCCAGATTGATCGTCTTGAGCGATCGTGATGCTGGCCCGCAGCGAGCTCATGTACCGGCTCTGATGGCGACGGCTGCTGTCCATCATGCGCTCATCGAATCGGGCGAACGCATGGGAGTCGCCATCGTTGTCGATTCGGCAGATCTCATCGAAGATCATGATGTTGCGACGCTCATTTCATTCGGTGCGCTTGCGGTTCATCCGTATCTAGCCCTGGCGAGTGTGGGTGATGTCGCAAGTGCTGACCCGCGGGATACGGGCATTGGGCGCGCTGAGGCCGAACGAAATTACCTCGCGACCCTCGAGACCGGTCTTTTGAAAATCATGGCGAAGCTCGGCATCTCGACCGTGAGTAGCTATCGAGGGGCGCAGACTTTCGAGGCTCTCGGGCTGAGGGACGAGCTGGTCGAGCGCTATTTCGTCGGCACGCCATCACGCATTGGCGGAGCCGATCTCGCCGAGATTGCCAGCCATATACTCGAATTTCACGCCAGTGCATTCGGCGAGAACCAGCGGCTCAAAGAGCAGGGCATCTATCGATTCCGCCGCGGTGGCGAGTACCACGCGTTCAATCCGCTCGTCTTCAAATCGCTACATAAAGCGGTGCGCACTCAGAGTCAGGAAGCTTTCGACGAATATACGCGACAGGTTGATGATCGTCCGCCCACGGCACTCCGCGACCTCTTGACGTGGAAAAAGGCGCCGCGGCCCATTCCGCTCGACGAGGTCGAGCCGGCCGAAGATATCGTGCGGCGATTCTGCACGCAGGCCATGAGTTTCGGAGCCATCTCGCGTGAGGCGCACGAGACGCTGGCAATCGCCATGAATCGCCTCGGGGGCAAGTCGAATTCGGGCGAAGGTGGAGAAGAAGAAATTCGATTCAAGCCTTACGATCACGAAGCGGTCGAGAGAAGTGCCACCGAAAACTGGCATCCCGGCGTCGGTGACTGGGGAAATAGCGCCATCAAACAGGTCGCTTCGGGACGATTTGGCGTGACTCCCGAGTATCTGGTCTCGGCGGAAGAGCTCGAAATCAAAATGGCGCAGGGCTCGAAGCCCGGAGAGGGTGGGCAGATCCCGGGGCATAAGGTCACCGAGGATATCGCAGCCACGCGTCGGTCAGTGCCCGGGATCAAGTTGATCTCCCCGCCGCCTCATCATGATATCTACTCGATTGAAGACCTCGCGCAGCTGATCTACGACCTGAAACGGATCAACGACCGCGCGACGGTGTGCGTGAAGCTGGTCTCGGTCGTCGGTGTCGGAACCATCGCCGCCGGCGTGACCAAAGGTTATGCAGACACAGTACAGCTATCTGGACACGACGGCGGTACAGGCGCGTCTCCCCTGGCCTCGATCAAGCACGCGGGGCTGCCGTGGGAACTCGGTCTCAGTGAAGTGCAGCAGACGCTGGTCACCAATGGCCTGCGTGGGCGCGTGAAATTACGTGTGGACGGCGGCCTGAAGACCGGACGCGACGTCGTCATTGCAGCAATGCTCGGCGCCGAGGAGTTCGGTTTTGGTACGGCACCCCTTGTGGCGGCAGGTTGTGTGATGGCGCGACAATGTCATGCGAATACCTGTCCTGTGGGTGTGGCCACGCAGCGAGAGGATCTGCGCGCGCGCTATCCCGGAAAGCCCGAGCACGTGATTGCGTTCATGTTCTATGTGGCCGAGCACGTGCGAATGATCCTCGCCCAGATCGGTGCTCGCTCTCTCGACGAGATCGTCGGCCAGACCGAACTTCTCGAGCGGCGCCCGGGGCTTCCGCGGCGCGCCGCAGGAGTCGATGTCTCGATGATCCTGCGTTCCCCCGGAGTCGGGGCCCGCAAAAAAGTGGTCGAGCGAAACGATCGTCCCGAGGCTCAATCGCTCGACGAGGAAATTTTGAAGAACTGCCTCGAGGCGCTCGAGAGCGGCAACTCCTGCGGCGGTACCTACGCCATCGACAACCGACGAAGGTCTGTCGGAGCGGGACTTTCGGGAGCCATCGCGCGGCGCGGAGGCGTCGCGCCGGGCCAGATTTTCGAGCTTTCCTTCGAGGGCCAGGCCGGGCAGAGCTTCGCGGCTTTCTGCAATCACGGTATGAACCTCACACTCATTGGTGAAGCGCAGGACTACGTTGCCAAAGGAATGGCTGGCGGCCGGGTTGCGATTCGACCTTCGACCGAGCGCGAAACGCCAGATGTACT
>CAYFTY010000273.1:0-6166 GCA_964346045.1 uncultured Bradymonadales bacterium
TCCCTACGATCCGCGCGTTTCGCGTCATGCCCTGAAATCGACCGTTATGAAACGCACGATCTGTGTGGGTACGACATTTGCACACATCAGCACGCTGTTGGAAATACTAACGCTGATGAATCGCACCGAATGAATCCACGGTGCTATGAGGAGCACGCATGAATCAATTCGTACGTCTTTTGTTAATTGGTACTTTACTCATGTTCGTCGCGCCTGCGACCGGCTGGGCCCAGATTGGGAATGACTCGCTCGAGGATCAGTCGACGGACAATCCCAGTGACATCAAGGACGAGCTAGCTGAAGAAGAAGAAGAGGCCGAGGACACCACGGCGAGCCGGGACTGGGGAGTCTTTGGGCTCGTGCGCTACGGCGTCGGGCAGGGAACCTTTGTCGACCCTGCAAATGATTCGGAATTCGCCGACGAGATCGACGATGGCAGCAACGCCTTCGACCTCTCACTCATGACCTTCGTGCTCTCGGGCTCGTACACGTTCTTGGATGACTACACCGTCGAGTTGACGCTGGCGGCCGTTCAATTCTTGACCGCCGCGGGCGTGTTGAACGAACCGAATGAATTTCGTTTTCAAGACATTGCGCTCGACTTCAGCTGGTCAGGCGTTTCGCTCGGTGACACCGGCATACGTTTCACAGCCTCAGCTGGTGCTGGATTGCCGACGAGCGATTTGAGTCAGACGGCGAATAAAATTGTATCGTTGAACACCACGGCCGGACTCGCCTGGGCTCTATTCGACGGCAAGCTCACGCTCACTTATGGTCTCACCGGTCTGAAGAGTTTCAACGAATTCACGTCGCCTACCGTCGACATCGACCAGGTGGGCGCGGACAACGTGCTGAATCGTGCCGGCGGGAACGAGACGCTGGGAAGCGGTCTGATCGCCGAGGGCGGAGTGAATACCGAGTGGGCATTGGTGAATAGCGTGGGTGTCGCCATGGCTCTCTGGGCCGGCCTGCGACTCTCGGTTGCCTACGCTCTGGAGACCTACTGGACATTCGATGTCGAGCGTGACCCCGAGTTCAATGCGCCGGCTGCCGAGGTCGACGAGGGACGCGGCGTGAGTCAGCTGACTCGAACCTCGATTTCTCTGACCTACCCGATCACGCCCCTGAGTGAGGCACTCTCGCTTTCGTCGTTCACGGTCGGTATCGGCACGGCTACGGCCTACGCACCCAAGACGCCGGATAATAATTCGTTCCAATTCCCTTTCTGGAATATCGATGGCGCGGCCGGCAATTCATCGCAGGCGCGTCTGTGGGTTTCGGCCTCGTATTGATCGAAGAGAGCAGTCTGGTCTCGAGCGCTCGCCGCAAGGCGGGCGTTTTTCGTTTCTTGGCGTGGTCGCGCGGCTGACGTTGACGCTTGCATGGGTCGATGCAACCATGCTCGGCGCTCACGACAGACGAGGAAATCGTGAAAGTCACACCCATGCTCCAACAATATCTGGACGCCAAAGAGCGCTATCCAGATTCGATCCTCTTTTTCCGCATGGGAGACTTCTACGAGATGTTTTTCGAGGACGCCGTCGTTGCATCGCGCGAACTCGGCCTCACGCTTACAGCGCGCAATAAAGGCGAGGAAGACGAGATTCCGATGGCGGGTGTTCCGCACCATTCTGCCTCTGGATATATCTCGAGCCTGATCGAAAACGGATTTGCGGTCGCGGTGTGCGAGCAGCTCGAAGATCCCAGCGCGAGTAAGGGCATCGTAAAGCGTGATGTGGTTCGGGTGGTTACGCCCGGTGTGATTCTCGATGAAGAGAGTCTCGACGCCAAGAGCCCCAACTTCGTGGCCGCCATCTATGTCGATTCGTCGCAGGCCTACGGCATCGCATACCTCGATGTCTCGACCGGTCAGTATCGGGTTACCGAAGCGCGGACCATCGAAGAATTGACCAGTGAGTTGAATCGCTTTGAGCCGCGTGAGGTGATCGTCAACGAGAACGCGCTCGATGAGGTGCTCGACGAACTCGATGCGCGCTTGCGAGGCATCTTCGTACGCCGCCGCAAATCTGAATTCTTCAGAGCGAAAGAGATGCAGCGGGCAGCGTCCTCGGGGCTTCGGTTCGAATGGGACATGAAGACCGATGGCTACTTTCTCGACAAAAAAGGCATCAAACCGCTCCTCGAGCCGATTGGCGAATATACCTTTCGTCATCACGAAGCCGTCGAGGCCGCCGCGATCGCCGTGCTGCACTATGTGATCGAGACGCAGAGGGGAGTGCCTTCGCATGTGCGCGCAGCTTCGCCCTATCAGCTCGAGGCGTTCCTCGTCGTCGATGAGTCGACGAAGGCAAACCTCGAGCTCACCGAGACCCTGATGGGGGCAAAGCGTAGCGGTAGTCTCCTGGGGGTGATCGATCGAACGGTCACGGCGATGGGCGGCCGGATGTTGCGCTCGTGGCTGAATTATCCGCTGGTTGATCCTGCCACGATCAACGGACGACTCGATGCTGTCGAGGAGCTGGTCAAAAAGCCTGCCTTGCGTGAAGATCTGCGGGTTGCGTTTGATTCGGTCTATGACCTCGAACGACTTTGCGGGCGGATCTCATCGGGTTCCGCCAATGCTCGAGACTTGAAGTCCTTGCTCTCGACTCTGCGATCGATCCTGCCCATCAAGTCATTTTTGCGCGAGAGCGCAAAGACGGGGCTTCTGAACGAAATCGAAGAGCGAATCGAGACCTTCGACGAAATACGCGAGCTCATCGATGGTGCGCTCGTCGAGTCTCCTCCGACTCAGCTCACCGAGGGCGGTCTCTTCAAGCGTAGATTCCACGACGAGCTCGATGAGCTTCTCGAGCTCACCGAAAATGGCAAAGACTGGATCCTGAACTACGAGAAGGAGCAGCGCGAACGCACCGAGATCACAAGTCTCAAGGTGCGTTACAACAAGGTGTTTGGCTACTACCTCGAGGTGACCAAAGCCAACCTGGATGCGGTGCCCGATGACTACGTGCGAAAGCAGACGCTCAAGAATGCCGAGCGTTATTTCACGCCCGAGCTCAAAGAGATGGAGGAGCGCATTCTGGGCGCCGAAGACAAGCGCAAGACGCTCGAGTACAAGCTATTCGAAGAGTTGCGCTCGGACGTCGGCCAGGAGATTCCGAGATTATTGGAGACCGCCGGGCAGCTCGCCAGACTCGACGTGTTGACGGCATTTGCCGAGCTCGCGGTGCGCAATGATTATGCGCGTCCCGATATCGACGAGAGCCGACGCATCGCGATCGAGGAGGGCCGCCATCCGGTCGTCGAGCACACCCTCGTCGACGAGCGTTTCGTGCCCAATTCTGTGGTGCTCGACAACGACGAGTTTCACCTGCAGATCATCACCGGCCCCAATATGGCCGGAAAGTCGACCGTGATTCGTCAGGTCGCCCTCATTGTCTTGCTGGCTCAAATGGGCTCGTTCGTTCCGGCACGCAACGCGCAAATCGGCACTGTCGACAAGATCTTCAGTCGAGTCGGAGCCAGTGACAACCTCGCCCGTGGTCAATCGACATTCATGGTCGAGATGACCG
Organism: uncultured Bradymonadales bacterium; assembly: GCA_964346045.1. GTDB lineage: Bacteria > Myxococcota_A > Bradymonadia > Bradymonadales > Bradymonadaceae > CAYFTY01. Next base: position 3,534 of record CAYFTY010000273.1, read on the forward strand.
AAGCGGCGCATATCTTGAACAACGCGACCGAGCGTAGTCTGGTGATTCTCGATGAGATCGGTCGTGGAACGTCGACCTTCGACGGTCTTTCGATCGCCTGGGCGGTCGCCGAGCACCTGCATGATCAGGTCGGTGCAAAGACGATGTTTGCCACGCATTATCACGAGCTCACAGAACTTACGCGTACTCTCGATGGGGCGCAGAACATGTCGATTGCCGTCAAGGAATGGCAAGACGATATCATCTTTTTGCGCAAGCTCGTCGAAGGTGAGGCCAATCGCTCGTACGGTATTCAGGTGGGGCGACTGGCGGGACTTCCCCAGCCGGTCGTCGATCGTGCTAAAGAGGTGCTCGAAAACCTCGAAGCGGGTCAGTTTGATGAGATGGGTGTGCCGGTGCCCGGACGCACCCCGGGGCGCGAGCCTCGACCGACGCGCAGAAATAATCCCAATCAGTTGTCCCTCTTCAATCTTGGGAGCATCGATCCGATGGCCGAGGCCGTGATTGGGATGATCGACGGCGCTGATGTCGACTCGATGACACCGATTGAGGCTCTGAATTTGCTCCACGAAGTCAAAGCAAAAATGACGGAGAAGACGTGATCGAGCGAGCGATTCTGGTGGTCGCGCTGACCCTCGCGGGTTGGAGTTGTGGTGGCGCGCAGAAGACCGACGAAACGATTGATCTCGGCGCACGCACGCCTTCCGAAGAGGATACGGCGATGCTCGACGAGGAGGTCGAGGTCGATACACAAAAGCTGGCTGCGAGCCGCGAGGTCGTGCGTATGGAGCTTCCGGAGACACCCGAGAACCCGAAGTACGAAATCGACGGCGACCGCAAAGATTGGGACCGAAGCCTCTTTCGGTCGTTTACGCGCAAGAGCAATGTCGAGTCCGGAGCCAGCTTCTGGCGAGGTCGAAGCGACCTTTCGTTCGAGGTCGGGGCCGACGCCGACGCGGGCTTTCTCTACTTTTTTGTCGACGTCACCGATGACGTGGTGATTTCGGATGATTCCGACGAACTCACCGATGGCGTGATCATCACCATTCGTGATCCGAACCTCGATGCATTCGTGAAGTCGGTGCCTCCCGAAGCCAAAATGCAGGAGTTGGTCAATGCCGAGACCGCGCTCGTATTCTTGCCCGACGGCCGCTTTCGGCGATTTCGTAGCAATGCGCCACTTCCCGATAATATGGGTTTCGTGAATGTGATGAAGCACGACGATGGATATCGCCTCGAGGTTGCGTTTCAGCTCGAAGCGTTCGAGCAAATCGGCCAGATTCCACTGCGCGATATCGCCTTTCGAGTCGACGTTCTCGATGGAGACGAAAAAGACCGCCCCGGCACCCAGAGCTTTTTGAGCATGTTGCCCGACCGCGGAAACGATGATCCGCGCATGGCGCTCTTCGATGCGGGCGGACTCTTGCCTCATTATCCGATTGCCAAAGCGCCTCCTCGCAAAAATGCCATCGGGGCCTGGCAGGTCGCCGACCGAGCCTGGTCGTTTCGATCATTCGAACGCGTTTCGAAGTACTGGGTGACCGTCGATGACGCCGCAGCATTCGAAAAGGCGATTCAGAAGGCCGAAGGGCTCGATACGATCTGTGGGACGGCCCGGCGCGATGTGGCCCTGATCGATGCCTACGAATCGCGCGGTGGCAGTCATCGGGCCGGTCTGATCGTCTGTGGCGCGAGGGCGCCAGACGACCGCTGCCCTCAGGGAGCCGAGACAGATGTATACTGGGTTCTGCTCAAGCAAAACGATGGAGGGAACTGGTATATCGCAAAAGACGTGAATGTCTTCGGCAAGAGTCTCGACCAATGCGCAACGAAAGAGCGACCCGAAAAGCCCTTTTATTCGCGCTTTTCGCTCTATCCGATGGATATGATCAACTCGACGATGTGGGCCATTGGCTGGACACGAACCACCGACGAAGACGACTTCGTCGAGCGGGTCAATGGGATTGCCATCATCGACGCCAATAACGCCAACCCGATCGTGGGCTCGGCCATCACCGAAGAAATGCGATCGAATACGCAGGAGCGTTCGCGGGTCAATGCCAGGGTCTATCTCGCCTATGTCGATCGGGATGAAAACCTCGATATCTGTCAGGTCGAGCAGGTGCACGATCAGTCCTGCTCTGGACTCGACCGCGGATGTCGAACCTACGAGAATGGCCGCACAATTCTGACGACGGTCCACCTCTACAATCCTCGAACCAAACGCTTTGAGCGCTATGAACTCTCGAAGCATCGAGGCTGCACCTCTTCGTTCGATTTCGCGTCGCGAGAGGGTTTTCTCTTGCTGCAGACGCGTGGGCGAGTAGGGTTTCTGCCCTCACCGAAGCAATCGGACGAGATCGAGGCGAAAGACCTCTTCTAACCATCTTTTAAGGTCGTGAAATGAGTGAATTGAGAGCCCGATTAGACGAAGTCGACCGCGCGGTGGTCATTGATGATACCGTGCGCCTCATCGATGCCGAGGTAGCCAGCAAAAGCGGCTTTTCGGGAGCTGCCCTCAAAGGCGGTTATAAAGTCGTCAAAAAGCTCAAAGGCGGCCGCATGATGGAGTTTGCGGTCTGCACGGCAGTCCATTTGGATTATGCTATCAATCAAGGGCAGCGAGAGAGGCT
>CAYFTY010000274.1:0-6149 GCA_964346045.1 uncultured Bradymonadales bacterium
CAGGTCACCCTTGGACGATTTGATGGTGAAGAGGGCCGGTTTTTCTTTGTCTTCGATGATGTTTCCACTCAGCACATGCCCACTCTTGAGCACAATCTGGTCGAAATTCGTCAACCCGCCCGGCTTGGTCCCATTGGCCCAATCAATCTTCTGCACTTCAGTCTTGGGGATGGCGCGAATCTCGCCATTTCGAAAGAAGACGTAGAACGAAGAATTCTCGGCGACCACGCTTCCGCGCACCTGGGCACCATCATTGGTCGTCAACACGTCAGCTTTGGGCTGCGTGCACGTCGGACACACGTTGTTCACGTTGGTAAAGGGCGTGTACGCGAACGCGTCCGGCGCGAGAAAAAGCATGGCTATGAGCGCCAGAAGCGCAGCATTTCGAATTGTCTTCACCATCATCTCCCTCATCTCAAGGGTTGACTTTATCATCGATGCGATTCGCCCGATCGTGGGCGGTTTTCTGCATCCCTTTTTTGAGCTCACGCAACTTGCGGTTCGACTTCGTCACATCGTGCGGCGTCGGCGACACCCGGTCGAAATGCACGCCCGCATCGGCCTCGGCTGCAGGGGCATTGTCCTTCTCCTCACAGGCCACACCCAGTGCCAGCAGCATCAGAACCATGAAAAACGCAAGGCGCATCGAGCCCTCAGTTGATCGCGTAAGGTGCTGCCAGTGTAAACGTCTCGACCCGGGCGTCAAACTCAGAACCATCTTCACGTTTCATTCGATACCAGCCCTCCATCGAACCGATGGTCGTCGGCAGCGGACAGAAAGAGCTGTATTGAAATTCATCGCCGGGCTCGAGCGTCGGCTGTTTGCCGACCACCCCCATCCCTTTGACTTCTTCTACGTCTCCGGTTCCATCCGTGATGATCCAGTGGCGCGAGACCAGCTGCACTGTCTCGTCGGACGTATTCTCGACCGTGACGTGGTAGACGAAGAAATGACGGGGAGTGATATCCGAAGAGCGCTCGGGCACATAGGCCGAACGCACTCGAATCACGACTCCCTCCGTCGTTGCCTCAGAGGTGCCTCGTTCGCTCATGCTTTGCTCATGGGTGGAAAGTACCGGAGGCGGGACTTGAACCCGCACTATCTTGCGATAATCGGATTTTGAATCCGACGCGTCTACCAATTCCGCCACTCCGGCGTGAGATCGGGACGCTATATCAGGTCGATTCTTTGATCAACCGACACGACGCAGTTTTTGCCGTGCGTCCACCGAAGAACCGGTCCAACGGAGTTGCCACAAGGCCAGACTCTAGCCGTCGGCCTGTTGCCAATCCCCGTCGTAGACGCCGGTGTCAGGATGTGGCCGCCCGGTATCCATCACGTATCGATATGCATCGAGCCGCGTCTCAATGACCCCGGCAGTCAGACCCGTCGCCATCTCGAACTCGACCTCATCGCCGATGTCGCTCGCGCTGTAGCGCGGTGCAAGCTGCTGCATGAGGCCAAGCTCGTCTTCGAGCTGGTTGAAAAGTGTCCACGCAGCGTCAGCGCAATCCAGAGTCTCGACGTCGAATCCGTGCGCTTTGAGATCCCTCGATGAGTAGCCGACCTCGCGCCCGATACTCGCGTGGCAGAAAGCATCGACCGAAAACGCATGCTCGTTTCGCACGATACTTCGCTCGGCCACGCGTCGCGACAGGCGTCGCCATTCATCGGTGGCCGGGCCTTCGAGCGGGCCGAAATCGCTACCCTCGTCTCGTGCCTCGAGCACCGACACGTTGCCATCGTCGACCGCGCCGAGCGCGCCGTACGCATGTAACGAGAGAGCATCGGCTTCGAGCGCGAGCTGTGTCGCAAAACCACTGCAGAAATACGGCAGGTAGACTCGAAATGTCGACCAGTGTGCCCGAGCCGCACGAGACACCGTCTGTGCAAAACCAGGATGTCCGCCCCGCCCAACGCAATAGATCAGCAGATGGTCACGTTTGGAATCGTCCCGCGCGAGGCGGTCGAGCGCGTCGATCGCAACGCGCGCTGCACGCGCATCCAGATCATGGGCACGTTCGACTTTGTTCCAGTGGCTGCCGAGCACGAGAACGTCGTGCTCAGTGAGGTCTTCGATGCCGCAGATCAATTCGGCCAGGCTCATCTCAGCGCTCCCACGCGGGCGCTGAATACCCCGCACCTTTTTCGGTGATCAGCTTCTGAACCTCGCCATCGGAGGTCATCAACCAGATGCGGTCGCCCTTTGCGCCCCGATCGCTGGTGAACGCAATATACCGGCCGTCGGGGCTGAAGGTGGGATCTTGATTGTTGCCCTGGTCTTGCGTGAGGCGCTCGATCGAGCCGTTGAGATCCACCGTGAAGATGTCGAAGCGGTTACGCTCGTCGCGAGCCGTGAACGCAATCACATCGCCTTTGGGCGACCAACTCGGGGACGTATTGTAAGAGCCCTGAAACGTGAGCCGCCGCTGATTCGAACCATCGGCACTCATCAGATAGATCTGCGGGCCACCCGAGCGACCTGAGACAAACGCAATCTGCGAGCAATCAGGCGACCAGCTCGGAGAGGTATCGATCGCCCAGTGGTCCGTCAGCCGCTTGACCATCTTTCCGCTGGACGGGTCGATCAGATAGATGTCTGCATTCTCGCCGCCCATCGAGAGCGTGAGCGCCAGCTTGCCGTTGCAGTACGATGCCCCCGAATTCTGACCTCGTCGCGACGAGAGCTTCTTGACCTTGCCGCCCGAATACATCCAGAGGTCGGGATTCTGAGCTGCGTAGCTCGTGTAGTAGATCGTATTTCCTTTGCCCCACGAGGGCAGGATGTTGATCGCGTTGTGCTTTGAGATCCGCGCGGCGTTCGAGCCGTCCATATCCATGACGTAGATCTGTTTGAACCCGCCCTTCCGGCGCGAGACATAGGCGATCTGCGTTCCAAAGATGCCTTCTTCGCCTGTGTAATACTTGATCAGCGCATTCACGAATTCATGAACCTCGCGAGCGACCTTCTGCCGGCTGACCGGCTCAGATTTCCACTTCAATCTCACAGGTTGGCCCTTGTCGACGACATAGAGGCGCAGGTCGAGCACGACCTTGTCGCCACGCATTTTGGCCGACGACTTGACCAGTCCCTGCGCGCCGACATTGAACCAGTTCTGGAAATTGATCTGCGAGGCCGTCATCCCCTCTTTCGACGGGTCGAAGAAAAAACTGTCGCTCGGCAGCACCTTGAAAAAGCCAGAGAGGTCGAGGTTGCGTCGCAGGGTCTCCTGCACCTTGGTCGCGACACCCTGGGTCGACCCGTCGGGCTCGAGCGTATCTGGAACCGCCATCGGGATCAGTACGCGTCGCGCCCCCCCTTTGATGTCGATGTCGATGCCCTTTTTATATTGCGGTTCAGAGGCTGCGTCAGACGACGAGGTCTGAGCCCACGCCGGCCCGCTCAGAAGCGTGAGCGCTGCGAGCAAAACCAGCCAGATGCGATTCGATGGATTTTCCATGACTACCTCGGGCCCTTCGTGGGCCTATTGTCCCGTGTACTCCCACGAGTTCAGATTGATGCCTTGATCGAGCACCGCTTCTCTGACCTCGGGAGCATCGGGGAGCGGAAGCTTCCTGCCTCCATATGATACCTGAAAACGCTTCAGGACGCGGTCGATACTATCGTTGAATTGAGGGTTTTCACTCTTCGAACGAAATCGATAGGTCGTGATATGGCCATCAGCACTCAGGCGGATATACACCGATACCTGCCCACTGAGCTTCGTGATGGCGCCCGGATCCACGGTTTTGGGAACATCCCAGAAGCGCGTAATCTCGTTGTTCAGCTTGGCGGCGTAGGTCTTGGTCAGATTCGCCAACGCTGCATCACTGACGGTACCACCCACGACGCCCTCTGCGGAGCCTTCCGGTACGTCCTCGTTGGTGGGCCGATTCGGATTGTGCAGCGCGCTCAGGGCATCCAACATCTTCTTCTTACGCTCGTCCGGGTCCTCTTTTTCTTCGGCCTTTTCGGGCTCTTCCTTCTCGAGTTCGACGACCGGTTCGTCGGGTTTGTTCAAGACGATCTCGTCTTCTTTCTTTTCGGGCGGAGCTGGATTGGTGATGCGCGGCAGCTGGTTCGGAGGCTTTTCTTCGCCGAGAGTCAGGAGGTCGACCTGCTCGAATTCGAGCATCTTGGGTTTGATCTCCTCTTTGATATTCTCTTCGCCCCGCATCGTGCCAAAGACCACGAGTCCGATCAGCACCGCGTGCAGCAGGACGGTGACGGCGATCCCCCCCACCACGTGCACGGTGTCGACCTCTCGACCGGCACCGGGATAGCCCGCGCCAGATGTCTGGAACTCGGTCGCCATCTCAGTTGGGTTCCTTCTCGTCGAGGTATTCGGGGTTGGTGATCATCCCGACCTTCCCTACTCCTGCCCGTTTGATCCGAGCCATCGTCCCCACGACAAAGCCGTATGGGATTTCGGTATCGGCGAGCAGATAGATCTCACCCTGCTCTTGCAGCTTGGGATTTTGAGCGAGCTTTTGCTCGACCTCTTCGAAACACGGCTCGAAGCGGTCTTTTTCGGGACTGGTCTTTTTTTCGCTACAGTCAGTGATCGTCTCTTCGCCGATGGTGACCAGCAAATTCTCGTCGATCTGCAGAATGATCTTGTCCGTCTGCTCGGGATCGATGCGATTGGCGTTATTTCTGGTGACCGGCAGGTCCATATCGACCTTGCGTTTGGTCTCGTCTTCTTCCTTTTCGATCATGGGCGCCGTCACCATGAAGATGATGAGGAGCACCAACATGACATCCACCATCGGAGTCACGTTGATCTCAGACATCATGCTTCCATCGCCGCCAATTTTACCTGCCATGGTGTACCCCGGCGCTCATTTGAAGAAGTGACGTTTGACGATGTTCAGGAAGTCATTCGAGAAATTTTCCATCTCGGCTGCCATCACGCGAATCCGACTCAAGAAGAAGTTGTACGCCACACCCGCGGGAATCGCTGCGACCAGGCCCACCGCAGTCACGATGAGTGCTTCGGCGATGGGTCCAGCAACGACGTCCAGACCGGCGGCTCCCTCTGCTTGAATGTTCACAAAGGCGACCATGATTCCCCAGACCGTTCCGAAGAGACCGACGAAAACGGCGTTTGAACCCACGGTTGCGAGGAAAGGCAGTAAACTCTCGAGCTCGGTCGTTTCGGTGCTCGCCGCGCGTCTGAGCGCTCGCTCGACGTTCTCGATGCCTCCGAGCTGGGTGCGCATGGTGTCTTTGTCTTCGGCTTCGGCGTTCTTGAGCTTCGAAAGCTCGATGTAGCCGGCTTTGAAGACCTGAGCGACGGGCGAGCGCGTAAACTGCTCTGCCGACTGATAGATGGCGTCGAGTCTCTTCGAAGCCCAGAACGTTTCGAGAAATTTTGCGGTCTCGCTGCGCGAGCGACGCAAGTAGAAGGCTTTGTATCCGATGATGTACCAGGAGACGAGACTGACGATGAGCAGGAGTACGAGGACTCCCATCACGACCCCGCTTGCATCCATCAGGATCTCGAGAATCCCGAGCGGCTGCTCGGCTTCGGGCGCGGCCGCCTGAGCCGTAACGAGCTGAATCCATACCGATTCGAACATGTTTTCTACCTTCCTTGGAAATCGTCCCGACTAGATACCACGGCGATGTCTGCGCTCGCAACGGGGCGACGACGCCACCGAGTGACGCCTCGCGCTCCTGCGCGCGAAGGTCGATTGCCAATCCGCGCCCCCCTCTGTTAGGATTCCGGCTCCTTGCCGTACATAAGATCACGTGCCCGCGTGGGGCACTTCCTATCCCCTCTAAGGACGGGTAGATGTCGACGGATATTCGTGACCTCGAAGCCCTCTGGCGCAAAGAGCCCGAGAATTTCGAAACTTTCAGCACCCTCGAACAACTCTACGTCGAAGAAAAAGACTGGAGAGGGCTCTCGACCCTCTTCAACGCTGGCGCAGAGCAGTTCGGCGATCAACCCGATTACGGGGCTCGCCTCGTAGGACAGATGCGTGAAATGCAGGACACGGTCGAGAAAGGCCGCGACCTCGGGGAGTTCCTCGTCGCGCTCGGCGATGCCTGCATGAATCATCTGGGCAATAAGGACGAGGCGATGCGCGCGTATCAGACCTCATTCAAGGTCTATCCCGAGGATACGACCTGCCTCGATCG
>CAYFTY010000275.1:0-6139 GCA_964346045.1 uncultured Bradymonadales bacterium
AAGTCGGTCCTTCCGGGTGACCCGATAGGTGACATCCTCGAGCACCTGATGGTCTCCGTACGCTTTGCAGATATCTTCGGCGATGATGATCTTCTTTCCCAGACGCGACCCGACCATGTCGATCGAATCGTCATCCATGGCCCGCTCGGTCACCGAACTCGGACCCTCTTTGACCGATGCGATCACTTCTTTGGCCGCATCGACGCGGTATTTGGCCTTCGACGTACGCGCCTTGGGCCCTCGCCGTAGCCATTCGAGTTCTTTCTTGGCGAGCTGTTTGGACTTGTGGTGCTCGATGCGTGCCTCTTCGAGGCGTCGCTCACGCTGCTCGATAAAGTAGCTGTAATTTCCTGCGTGCTTGTAGATGGTGCCATCGGCGATCTCGAGGATCACGTTCGCCACTCGGTCTAGGAAGTAGCGATCGTGTGTGATGAGCAGCAGTGCGCCCTGTCGATTGGCGAGGAAACTCTCGAGCCATTCGACGGTGTCGACGTCGAGATGGTTTGTTGGCTCATCGAGGATCAAGAGCGTCGACGGCCGCATCAGTGCTCGGGCGAGGGCAACCCTTTTTCGCTGCCCTCCCGACATCGTCGACACGAGTTGGTGTTGATCCTCGATGCCGAGTCGGCTCAGGATCGTGCGAGCGTCGGCTTCGACCGTCCATCCATCGAGACGGTCCATCTCTTCGCTGAGTTTGGCGACCCTCTCGGTGAGCGCTTGATCGTCGGGCGATTGCGCCATGAGTGCACAGGCATGCTCGTAATCACGCACGAGCGCGAAGACCTCAGATGCCTCGTCGTCGCAGACCACTTCGAAGGCAGTCATGTCATCGTCGAGTTCGGGATCCTGTTCGAGAAAGACGACGCGCGACGCGTTCGCGTGCTGAATACGACCGTCATCGGGCTCTTCGAGCCCCGCGAGCATCCGCACCAGCGTCGACTTCCCGGCGCCGTTTCGGCCGATGATACCGACCTTCTCGCCCTCTTCGATGACGAAATGAATCTCATCGAAAATCGTATGCGGGCCGTAGGCTTTTTGCAGATTCTCAACGGTGAGAAGCACCATACTTCGTGGCCTTTTCGAGAGTTCAGGCGAGGAGCGTGCGCTCGACGACCCACCACATGGCGAGCGCGAACGTAAGTCCGCATATGACACGAATCACCTTACGCTCCCAGGGCTTCTCGTGCATCCAGAGACGCAGCGGAAAGACGAGTGCTACGATGGCGAGTTGACCAAGTTCGACTCCGATATTGAAGGAGGCCAATGCCGGGACGAGCGCCTCGGTCGGCAGCCCCACGTCGTCGCGCAAGACGTAGGAAAAGCCAAAACCATGCACGAGCCCGAACCCGAAGGTCACCAGCGCCAGATATCTGGGTTGCTCTTCACGAAATGCGGTCTCGACCGCCATATATGCGATGGATACAGCGATAATGGGCTCGATGATTCCAGCGCTGATAGACACCCACTCCAATGCGGCCGCCACCAGGGTGAGAGAGTGCGCGATGGTAAACGAAGTGACGACCAACACGAGTTTTTTGAACCGTATCGTCACGAGCACCAGCAATAAGACGAAGAGAACGTGGTCGGGGCCGAAGACGATATGCTTGACCCCGTCGATTCCATAGCGCTGTACCACTTCGGCGATCGGCGGTGGCGGCCCGCCGACCTCGATCTCGTAGGTATCTCCCTCAGCGCCGAAGATCGTCGTGTAGACCTCTTCGTCGAGTTGGATCTTACCAAAATGACGGTATCCATCTGGCGAATCGAGCATCACGCGATTGACGATCTCGAGTTTTCCGAGGGGCGCATCGCATCGATACGCTTTGAGTATCCAGAATGCCTCGAGACTCTGCCGGGGATCGCTGGTCTTTTCTTCGACGACCTCGCAGGCGACGCCCTCGTTACGAACCTCGATCTTGCTGGAAACACGCTCGACGAGTTTTGGGAATTGCACCGAGATTTCCGTCGGTGAAACCTCACCACTCTGGTCGAAATCGAGCTGCATTTCGTCGGCGACATCGCGGCCGGGAAACGAGAGCAGGGTATCCACCATTTGCTCGTCGGGCTTGATATGTACGACGAGGTTGCTAGCTCCTGTCTGGTGGGCAGTGGCGGGCGCGATCGTCAGAAAAACGCCCAATGCGACCAGCAGACTCATCAAGATTCGTGTAAGATCTTTACGCATGATGTCGTCACGGCTCTTCCCCGCGAATATTTGCAGGGTCTCGATACGTTACTACATTAGCGCAGAGTTGAGCTGAGTACACACGACGGACGATCATGGCCAAAAAAATCAAAAAAGACGCGTTCAGCTTCAAAGGTTATCTGCAGATGAGCCGGGACCTCGGCACGAGTCTGGTGCTGGTGATCCCGCTTTTTGTCCTCTATCAGATCGGGATTCTCATGACCGGGGGCATTCGAAACGGCGTCGATTTCGTTTCGGACGTGCTCTTTCTGATCACCGAAGGCAGCATGCTCGGATATCTGGGCATCAACCTCGGCGTGGTTCTCGCGTTTATCGGTGGCGTCTTCTACCTGAAAAGACGCGGTGACCTGAATCCGCGGGTCTTCCCCTTCGTAGTCGCCGAGAGCACCGTGTATGCGCTGCTCCTGGGTGGAGCGGTCGTGCAGCTCATGAGCTCGCTCGGCATGGGCGCCTTACTTTCGACCGGCGGCGCGGGGGACTACGGCATCTTGACGTCGTTCGTCCTCAGCATCGGCGCCGGTCTCTACGAAGAGACCGTCTTTCGGCTCGTGATGATGGGTGGGCTCTTCTGGGCAGGCGTGAAATTCCTGGATATCCCCGAGTGGATGTCAGCCGCGGCGGCCGTTCTGGTTTCAAGCCTGATCTTCAGCGGTGTCCACTACATCGGCGACTTAGGCGATGCCTTCACGCTCGGCAGCTTCATGTTCCGATTTTTTGCCGGCGTGCTCCTCGCTGTTATCTTCTACTTGCGAGGTTTCGCCGTCGCCGTGTACACCCACGCTATCTACGACATCATCGTGCTGGTCTTCAACTGAGGTTGGCGGCGTTGATGACCCTGGAAGACTTCGGGCCGAGACATGCCGAATATTACCGAACTGATTCTGATTTTGATCATCATCGCGATCGTATTCGGTTTCGGTAAGCTCACCGCGCTTGGCAGCTCGTTTGGCAAGCTCAAAAACAACTTCAAAAAGGCGATCGAAAAAGATCCCGACGAAGACGAGCCCATCGACATCACGCCCGAACATGGCGAGTCAAATTCTCGATATGATGGACCCAAACCCGGCACGCGGAAAGAGCCGGTCGAAGAAGCCGATATTGAAGCATAAGGCGAAGAGGATCGATATGTTGTCTCTGTGGACCGAAGTTGGAATCATCGCGCAGGCGTCTTTCAAGTGGACTCCCGCAACCTATTATATCGCTGCGGGGATCGTTCATACGATTGTCATCCTCGTTGGCTTCCGGATGATGGGCGTTGACCCTGAGCATAATTCGTTCATCGGGGCCGCGCTTGCGGGAGCGATCATCAACGTCGCCGCCTATTTTTTGCGTGAGCAGGGCGTCGTCGGTGCGATCATCATCGGCGTGCTGGTCTTTGGATTACTCGCGGCGATCTCTTCTGGTGAGATCTTGAAGGCCTTTTTCATGGGTTTCATCTGCATTGCCATGTGGGGCGCAATCGGCTCAGTTCTCATTCCGAGGACACCACTCGAGGCAACGTCGATTGGCGGTTATACGCAGATTGTGATGACCGGCGGGATGGAAGCCGAGCCCATTCGCGAGGAAGATACCGAAAAACTGAGCTCGCCATTGAAGAACAAGTAGATTCAGCCTAGCTGAACTCGTTGGTCTCAAACCATAATTCGAGCTCATCCCGGGCTCGTTGGCGCAGTTTCTTGGGCTGGTCGTAATGGTAGGAACTATCGAGTCCCGGGATCCTCTGGATTTCATCGAAAGCGAGTTGCCGCAGGTTTTCGGACGGAGACTCCATCGCCTGCAGAATCCAGGTTGGACGCGACTCGTTGGCAGCCGACTCCCACCAATTTTTCCATTCGTAGGGCGAGGACCACTCTTTGAGCGTGATGAGCTGTAGCGCGGTATAAATCGCTCGATTCGTATGATCCGCATGCTGGCCAAGCGCATTGATCAGCACCGGAATCGAGCGCACGTCTCGGAAATCAGCCAGCATATTCGCGGCCGCCTCGAGACGCAGTTCATCATCTCCTTCCATGGCGTTGCGCAACGGCTGCAAAACCCGCACGCGGAAATGGGGCGAACGTGTGTAGCCGCGCAGGACTTTCCCGGCAACGTTTCGGATCTGCCGGTCCTTATCGAACGCACGAGCCGTCAGGTCCGTGAGCACGAGCTCGGCAGGAATCTCGGTGAAGAGGTAGGTGGCGTAAAAACGCTTTTCGTTGCTCGTCGAGCGAATATGTTTCGAGGCCACGAGTGCTGCCTCGTCACCACCGATACGAACCAGCGCTGCGAGCACCGGGCCATGTTCTTCGACTGGCGGCATACTTTCGGCAGTATGCTGGTAACGGTCGACGAAAATGCGCCCCGGGAAAATTTCCGAGAGAGCCTCGAGGGCAATCGTTCCCGATTCAGCAACCTTGTCCGCTGCCGCAAATGCAACGCTCGGATCTCGGTCTTCGAGCTCGAGGATGTGCTCCTGCAGGTCGAGAGCCTTTGGCCCTGACTCCAGCAGACGTTCGAGCATCTCGGGCGGTATCGTCCTCGGCTCGCTCGGCTCACTTTCGATAGACGGATGCGCCTCTTCGGCATCACTTTCGTCGTCTGCAAAGAAATCTGGCAGTTTATCGCTCTCTTGCTCAGGTTCTTCTTCGCTCGAGGAACTTGCGTCGGACGACTCGGGCGCGAAATAGTCGAACCACGCGTCGTGAACCTCTTCGTTTTTCTTCTGGTATTCCTCGCTGGCGCTTTCAGAAGCCCAGTCATCCTGCATGCCCATCTGGGTCGAATGGCCGGTATCTTCTGCAATCCCGCCCGGTGGTGTTGACCCGGCAGCCTTCGGTTTGGATTCGGCATCAGCAACCGACTCGGGTCGTGAATCCTCTTCGGCATCGCTCTTGAGTGCCTCGCCGTAATCCGGAAGTGTCGTCGCGGGGTTGGGCGTCGGTTTCCGTTTGCGCGCCTTTTTCTTTGGGGCGACCGACGCCGACTTTCCTGCGCCTTTGAGGATCATCATTCCCGGAATCAGACCCGAGCGGGCGGCTTTGTCTTCTGGCGCAGATTCCTCGCCGATACTCTCACTCTCGGACTCATCGCCCTCGAGCTCATCGCGACTCGTCTCTTCGAGCCTGACGGCCTCGATTCCACCTCGCAGAGTGCCAGTTGGCACCTCCTTTTGTCTCTGATCTTCCGAGGCTTCGGCAACAAGAGCTCGCGGAGCTCGATCGCGCCCGCTGATCTTCATATCTCCAACGATGTCGGCCGCAGCCTCCATGCCTCCCATCAAGGTCCGACCCTGTTTTCCTTCGCTCACATCCTGGGGCGTGACGACTCGGACCTCGGAGTCTTCCTCATCTTCGGCTTGCGATGGAGGATCAACCGGCTCTTCGGATGACTCGGAATCAGACGCTGCCTCGTCTTCGGCGCTCGATGAGACTTCGAGTTCTTCACTTGCCTCATCCGCGACGGCCGGCTCTTCTCGTTTGGCCGTCAAAGGCAGACCAAACATCGTGCGATTGGCCTCTTCTTCAACGACCTTTTCTTCTTCCTCGTTCTTCTCGGCGAGCGGGAGACCGAACATCGTAGCGCCCGGCGGAGCCATCTCTGTGCGCGGCCCTCCGTCATCCGAGTCTTCCTCGAGTGCGGCGGATGATGCGATACCAGGCATCGGCGGAATACTCTCGGATTCTTCGTCCTCGACCGCCGAACTTGCAACACCGGGCATGCGAGGTCCCGAATCGTCGAGTTCGAGATTCTGGGTGCTGCGACCTGCCTTATCGGAATCAAAGCTCGGCCGCCTGAACTCTACAGTTCCAGATGGCATATGAGCCACATCAGGTTCTCCACCAAAGGGCATCCCGCGAGCGACTTGAGTCCGATTATCTTCTTCTTCGTCGGCCTCATCTTCCCCGGACTCCTGCTCGTCGACCTCTCCCTCGCCGGACTCCTCTTCATCGGCTT
>CAYFTY010000276.1:0-6138 GCA_964346045.1 uncultured Bradymonadales bacterium
TGAGCTGAGACCGCCGGCAACCAAGGGCCCGAAGCTCGACAAAACGGCCGAGCCGGTCGTGGTGAAGCCGAACATGCTCTGGAAAGATGTCGCAGCAGAGCTGCCCAAGGCAGACGCCACCTGGCTCATCTACACCCGCTAAGCTTCATTCCGTTGCGCTTCTGTTCCACCCGCAGAGTTTGTGAGCGGATCCCCGCCTACGAACCTTCGGTGCGAAGCGGGGGATTGCGAAGCGGATGAGGAGCTGTGCTTCGCCTCCCACTTCGAAACGGCGGCGTGCAGGCATCGCCCACGCCGTCATCGTCGGTGTCGACCTGGTCAGCGTTCTGGACGAAGATCCGCACCTTTATCAAGGTCCAGGAGGCGCGTTTCGAATCTTCTGCAAATTTTGAGGGCATGGCGCCGGACGGACTCAAAGATCTGAGACTCTTGCGCCCTAACCTAAGCCTAAAACACTCTATCTATTGCATTTACAACCGGCGCTCATTCTCTGCATGGATATTGCATTTCGAATATGCGTAGACATGATACGGAGTTCGAAAATGCGCATTTTTGTACTGATTTTGATGGTGGCATTCGGTGGAATTGCCTGTGGTTCGGATGAATCTAAACCTGCAGAGGGTTTCGACCTCAAAGACGAATACCGCGACAAAAACGACGGCACAGACTATTGCGACGAATTCAACTGGTATGGCGACGGCGAATGCGACGAATTCTGCGCGAATCCCGATCCCGACTGCCAGGGCGTCAATTCCTGCGAAGACGTCGAGTGCTGCGTCGACCTTCCGCATCCCGCGGGTTGCTGCGAAGGCGTACTCTGCGACCCGCCCGAATGCCCCGAAGAGGGCGCACCGGACGTGAGTTACTGGTCGTACGACGTATCGGAATGCAACCTCATCGACCGGGTTTGTGACGGCGAATACTTCGAGATTCAGGGCTGTGGATGCGGCTGCATCGGTAGCCAGACGCCACCGCCTCCCACACCATTCTGTCCGACCGAAGCAGAGGTCGACTACCTGCCGGGCTCGCAAGAAAATTACCAGGAGATCTGCGAAAATCGTGGATGGGCCTGCGCCGGCACCGAGGCATTCTCGGATCCCCAATGCGGTTGCGGATGCTTCGTAGGTCAGCTGAGTTGCCTGGATCCTGGCGACCCCAACGTGGAATATGTCGGTGAGAGCATCGAGCAATGCACGCTGATCGACTATGTCTGCGAGCCTGACGAAGAGTATTTCGCAGACGATTGTGGATGCGGATGCGTCGGGCGAAGTGAGTGCCTCGACTCGGACGACCCGAATGTCGAATACATCTCAGACCAGCAAGGTTGTGCGGTCCTCGACTGGGGGTGCGCCGAGGGCGAGCGTGCCTTTGAAAACCAATGCGGTTGCGGATGCGTTGCTGACGACGGGCGCCCGGATTATTGCGACAATCCACTGCTCAATTACGTCGCCGAAGACCCGGCTCAATGCGCCGCGATCTTCTTTGCGTGCCCCGAGGGAGAGCAACACTTTGAGCATCCCGAATGCGGTTGCGGATGCTACGAGAACCCACCGACTTGCCTCGAAGATATCGACTGTAAGCCGGGCTATTGCGACCCGGTGCCGCAGGTGATCGTGGGCGACACATTGCCGGCACTGCAGCCGGTCTGCTACCCGACCGAGTGCAGCGGTGATGGCAGCATGTTGTTGTGCGACGCGCTCGAGCCCGATTGTCCGGGTGCCGAGGTGGCTGTCGTCGAAAACGGATGCTGGGAGTGTGTCGACCCGCGAACCTGCAAGTGAGAGATGGCTCCCTTCGTGACATCACCGGCATCGGGATTGGGCGAGTGTCCGTGACATAGCTCAGGCGATTCAACCCATCGTAGAGGAGCACCATGTCGGGTGCACCCTGCTGGCCCACCCTGGCGAGTCGTTTCGGACCGTCTGGAATTCTGGACATCATGCGCTCGTTCCCCTACCCTCCGCCCGCTTTCGGGCCTTTCGGCCCTGGCAAATTCGAATCGAGGCAGACGTGGGCACACGCTGGGACATCGAAAAAGAGATCGAGGACCGCCTCGACGACGAGATCGGCACCATCTACAAGGATGCGCCGATGCGAGTGGCACTGGTGTATCCATCGCCTTATCGGGTGGGCATGAGCTCGCTAGGCTACCAGACGATCTACCGTGAGTTGAACGAGCGTCCCGACGTAGTCTGCGAACGCTCCTTTCTGCCCGAAGAGCCCGAGGACTATCGTGTCGCCAACCTCGACCTCTTCACCTACGAATCGAGGATGCGGGTCAGCGAGGCCGATATCGTCGCCCTCTCGGTCGCCTACGAGACCGAGGTACTGGGCGTGCTCGAATCGCTCGACCTGGCCGGGATGCCGCTGCGATCGAAAGACCGCGGCGACGGCTGGCCTCTGGTCGTTTTTGGCGGCCCGCTCACCAACTCGAATCCATTGCCGGTCGCTCCCTTCTGTGACCTGATGGTCATGGGCGAGGGCGAAGAGTTGATCCATGTGATCATCGATCGGTGGAGCGAGACGCGCTCGCGTCAGCAATTTCTCGAAGACATCGCCCTTTTACCGGGCATCTATGTGCCTTCGATCCACGGCGAGGTCTTGCGTCCGATCGCGCAGGTGCGCGACACCAAACTACCGGCCTACAGCCAGATTCTGACGCCGCATACCGAGCTCTCGAATATGTTTTTGATCGAGAACGCGCGCGGCTGCCATCGTGGTTGTACGTTCTGCGTCATGCGGCGCACGACCAACGGCGGTATGCGTTGCGTCAGCCCCGAAGACGTGCTCTCCAAGATTCCCGACGAAGCCGAGCGAGTCGGTCTGGTCGGGGCGGCGACCACCGATCATCCGCAGCTCCTCGAGATCATGCGCCCGATCGTCGAATCGGGGCGAGGCGTTGGCCTCTCGAGTCTGCGAGCCGACCGCCTGACCCCCGAATTCATGAAGCTCTTGACGCGGGGTGGCGCGCGAACGCTCACGGTCGCAAGCGACGGCACGAGCGCTCGCATGCGCAAGATCGCCAAGAAGGGCATCAAGGATAAGCATTTGCTGCGCGCTGCCGAATTCGTGCGCGATTACGACATGAAGCTGCTCAAGCTCTACATGGTCTTCGGGTACCCCGAAGAGACGATGGACGACATCGAAGAGATGATCGATTTCGTCGGCGAGCTCTCGCAGATCTGCAATGTCGCGCTGGGATTGAGCCCGCTCGTCGCCAAGAAGAACACGCCCCTCGACGGCGTCGAGTTTCAGGACCGCAAATTTCTCGAAAAGAAGATCAAGCGCATCCATAAAGCGTTTCGCGGCAGCGTCGACATCCGCTCGACTTCGGCACGCTGGGGCTGGATCGAATGGCACCTGGCCCAGGGCGGCTGGGATATGGCCGACGCGGCCGAGCAAGCATGGCGAGACGGTGGCTCATTCGGGGCGTGGAAACGCGCGATCAAGGCGCACCAGAAGCAGATGGCTCCGATGGCTCGGCCCGAGAGCGAGCGCCTGACGCCCGGCGCATTTCTGCCCGACGAGATTCTCGGCACGCGTAGCGGCGGCACTCGCAGCCAGCCCGGCGCCTGACAACGCATTGACCTCTTACGCGCGTCAGAAAAACGTGCGAGTGCGCCCCGCATCCTTTACCATCTGCCCATGAGTGAATCGGATTCCGAATCGACCGAGCTCGACGAGATGATCGACGGACTCGGGGGCTCGTCAGACTTCGACTGGGGTGCTCCGGATCTCGACGAAGATTCTGGCGAGGTCATCGACGTCGTGCGTATCACGCTCGGCGGCAGTCCCATGGCTCTCGACGGACGTTACGTACGCGAGATTCTGGGCGTGGTCGATACGACCTCGGTGCCGGGTGCGCCCGAGCACGTCGCCGGCATCGCCGTCGTCAAGCGGCAGGTGCTCGGCATCCTCGATCTGGCGACATGGCTCGATTTCGACGAGGTCAAAGAGACCGAGGCCAATCGCATCGTCGTACTCGATGATGGTGAGGTCGCTGCCGGCATCGTGGTCGACAGCGTCGACGGCATCGAGACCTGGCCCGAGGCCATCGACCCTGCGACTATCCCCGAGACATTTTCGGATCAAGTGAAGACGTACACGTTGGCGGCGCGCTGGGCGCCGGGCGGCGTCTTGATCTTGCTCGACGTCGAGAAATTACTCGACGAGGCCGCGGTTCGATGATCGCCCATCGCAAGGTACCGATACTCTGCTTTGCCGTAGGTCGCGACCGATTTGCGGTCGAGGTCGAAGGAATTACGAGCCTCGTGGCGCCTGACGAAGCCGAGGGCGCCGAGCTCGTCGATCTGGCCGAACTGCTCGAGCTGACGCGATGGCGCACCAGCCAGATCGCCTTTGTCGCCGACGGTCGCGTGGGCATCTTGCTGGGCGAAGACGCCGCGCGCATCGAACGTTGGGATATCACTCGTATCGCCGCGCTTCCTCGATGGATCTGCGCGTCGATGCCGGTCTTTTTCAAACCTGCCTGCGGTCTCGACCGCGACGGGAATCTGGTCTGGATCCTCGACACGACGAGATTGGTCGAGGCCGCACGAACCAAGGATGAGTCATGAGACTCTCGATGACATTCACCTTTCTTTTTCTGGTCGTTTTTTTCATGGCCGGAGGCTACGCGCATCTGGCCGGCGAAGAGACGGCCGTGGTCGCTTCTGCGGTACTTTTTGCGCTCTGCGCGGGGCTCTCGCACCTGCTCTTGAAACCGCTCGAGGATATCGCGACGGCGATCGAAGAGCTCGCCAGGGGCGGCTTTGAAGAGACCGAATTGCCCGGTAGCGCAGGGCTTGCCGAAGAGCCCGCGCGGCTACTCGCCGCCACGCGTAAATTGCGTGACCGGCTGGCCCATGCGCAGCAAAAAGCATCGCGGCTGGCCGAGGGCGACCTCGATGTCCTGACGGTCGAGACGGGGGTCTTACGCTCGAAAGACCTTTCAGACGCCGATCTGCCCGTCAAATCGGGCGCAATTACGTTGAATCAAGACCTGACTCGTGCGCAGAACCAGATGCGGCGCCTGACGATCCAGACCCGCCTGATTGCCGCGGGACAGCTTTCGAACCCGCTCCTCGACGAGCGGGTCGACGGCGAGCTCGGCGAGGCCGTCCATCACATGGTCGTTCACCTGCGAGACGTGTCTGAGCGCGCGCAGATGCTGGCCGAAGGCAACCTCGAAGCTGCCGATTTCGAGGGAGATGGAGACCTGCAGGGTGCCGTCCATCAGATCGGGCTGCGCAGTCGGGATCTGGTGCATCGCATCACCGACACAGCTCTGCATATCTCGGCGGCCACCGGTCAGATCTCGGCCGTCCTACGCGAGCAAGAGTACGCAGCATCGCATCAGGCTTCGAGCGTCGAAGAGACACAGCGCACGATGGAAACTCTGCTCTCGTCGGCCAAAAAGATCGCCGAGAGCGCACAGACCGTCTTCAAGAGCGCCGAGAAGACCCAGGCCAATAATCGCACGGTCGCCGACCGCATCGGCGAGCTCAAATCACATACCGAGCGTATCAGCGAGATTCTCGAGGTGATCAAATCGATCGCAGACCGCTCGGATCTGCTCGCTCTGAATGCATCGCTCGAGGGTATGCGCGCGGGCGAGGCGGGCAAAGGCTTTACTCTGGTCGCCGCCGAGATGCGCAGGCTCGCCGAGAATATCAAGGAGTCGGTGAGCGATATCAAAGAGCTACTCGTCGATATCCGCGAATCGGCTCTCTCGAGCGTGATGGCGACCGAAGAAGGTACGAACCTCTCGGATCGCACGACCGAGTCGGCCCTCAAAATTACGCTGATTACTCAGCAGCAGCAGTCGGGTACCGAGCAGGTAACCCAGTCGATGGACGAGCTCTCGACGCTGATCAATCAGGGCGTCGCAGGCACTCAACAGCTCACGACGGCCTCGAAAGAGCTGGTCGAGATGTCAGACGATTTGCGCGAGTTGGTCGAGCGCTTCCGCACTTCGACCGGCGAATCGATGAAGGCAAAAAAGACCCGGCAACGAAGAGAGCCCGAGGTCCAGGTCGTGACGCGTCAGCTCAAGCCTTCGAGGAGTAAGAAGGCGACGCCAGCTGCCGAATCGCCGGCGGGCGGCAAAGACCTGCGTGAGACCACTCAGCTGGTGTC
>CAYFTY010000277.1:0-6115 GCA_964346045.1 uncultured Bradymonadales bacterium
CATTGAGCGAATTGGCCGCCGGTTGCGCGCTCCAATAGGCGTCATTGCCTGCATCGGTCGTTCCGACGAATTGACAGGATGCCGCTGCTCTCACGCCAACATAGAGTGATTCCGCGGTCAGGCGGATCGAATTCACACAGCTGAAACCCACGTCTTCTTCAGAGCCGGTCTGGGTGCCGGTGCAATCACTGCAGACCTCATCCATGGGCGACATCGGTGCGGCGCCATCACGAATGCATCCGGCGAGCCAGAGCGTCGCGTCGAGTACCGCCGGTGCTTCGGTGGATTCGTAGCGAGCTCGATATTCGCTCGCCGTGCAGAGATGCCATCCGGTGGCACAGGCGTTGGAGGCATCACATTGATTCAGCGACTCGGTGGTCGCCGTGCAGGCTGAGACCTCTTGGGCGATGCCGACGGTCTCAGTAAACCCCGTGGCGCAGGCGCCATCGGCCCCCGCATCTTGTCCCGCATCGCCCGATGCGTCGGGCATCATTGCGTTCATGTCGATGCTGCCCATGTCAAACCCTGCATCTTCGGCGAGGTCGGGAGCCATGTCGGTCGTCATCATATCAGAGGGCACAGCCATATCGGCCTGGCCCGAATCACTCGACATATCGACGGTTTGCGAGGCGTCCTCGGACGTTGAAGCGTCTTCGACATCGACCGGCGTCTCGGAGTCCGAGCCGCAGCCGACGACGATGAATACGAACATGGTGGCAATCAGCGTCTTCATTAAGCATCCCAGCCTGTTTCAGCGACCGCGATCGTGTAGCCATCTGGATCGCGAAGGGTGAACTCCTGCCAGTGCGCGAGCGGATTCTCATGTGGTTTCTCGACGATCGTGCATCCCATATCTCTGGCACGTTCGTAGATATCGTCGAGATCTTCGACCAGAAACCAGAGCACCACTCCGTGTCCTACCGGCGCAGCGTCGGCATCGAAGAGGGTCGCGCCGTGTTCGTCGCTGCCCCAGTGGTGCAGCATCAAGAGTAGCCGCCCACTTCTGAGAATCCGGTCGAATTCATCGGAGTCATGGTCGTGGGTCGCGTCGAAAAGCTTGCAATACCAGGCCGCGCTCGCACGGACATCTCGGCAGGCAATCATGGGTTCTGTTCGCATGGCATACCTCCTTGGCCGACGAGGATGCCAGAATACGAGTTCGACGCAAAGGGTCACATGGGTTTCCATGCGTCTGGTCACGCGTCGATGAACCATGTATTGAAACGCCGCATCCCAGAGGCGACTGCAGCGAGGTAGCCATGCGACATTCATTGCTCGAATTGAAAGAAGGCGGAAAGAAGTTCATCGAGCGGGTGAGCAACCCCAAGACCTTCAAAGCCTATATGTTGGTCAAAACGCCCGTGCTCGGCGTAACCGGGGCCTATCTCGAAGAATTGGCGACCCATGGCTCGAGGATGGTGTTGCCTTTCGGCCGCCGGACCAAAGATCTCTTTGGGAATGTGTTCACGGGGGCCTTGGTCGCAGCAGCCGAGATTGCGTCGGCGTCGGTGTTGGTCTTGCATATCCGCAATCAAGGTGCCGATCTCACGGCGCGTCTCAAGAAGACTTCGATCGAAGCGCATCACGACGTCGATGGCGACGTTACGGTCCTCTGCCATGAAGGACTGCACTACGCCGAATTCGTCGAGCGAGCCCAAGAAACGGGCGGTCCTTCCGAGCACACGTTTCGTGCATCGATCGTCAATGGCGCACGTGAGGTCACTCATGAAGTCGAGCTCACCTGGGAGCTCCACCGCAAATGACTACCCGATAGCGGTCGTCATCAAGTAGGTGGTGTAGCCGATATAGCTCGCAAGTAGGGCTGCGATGTTGGCGATATTCGAACCATAGGCGTTTCCGAGCGCGACCGATGGTGCGCCTTCAGCCGCTGCCAGAGCCGAAACGGTCATCTCGGGGAATGAGGTTCCTAAGCCAACAATCACCATGCCGATCAGCAATGGCGCCATACCGAAATACGCGGCGACTTTAGACGCACCGGTCATGAAATGCTCGGCGCTCGATACGAGCACCAAAAGACCGACGAAGACTGCCGGTAATGCAGTGATCAAATTTCCTCCCCGGCCTCTGCTTTCTTTGCGATTCTCCTCGCAATGGGGGATAAATCAGCGATGAAACGAATCTGGACGAGCCGGCCGTGGATTGTCTTTCGGTATTTTCTTGAGAGGCTCGTCGTGCAAGGTGCTTTCTTCCGAATGCTCCTTCTCGTCGGACTCGTCGCATTCATTGCCGTAACGGCGGGAGCGGCCGCGTGGGCGATCGGCGCGGTGCCCGAGTTCGATCAGGCTGTCTGGTGGGCGTTTCTGAGACTCACCGACCCCGGTTATCTCGGAGACGACGTCGGAACCGGAAAACGCATCATATCGACACTGGTCACGGTGAGTGGATACGTCGTCTTCATGGGGGCGTTGATCGCCATTATGACGCAGTGGTTTCATCGGACAATGGCCAAGATCGATGCCGGAACCACTCCGGTCTCGCTCGAACATCATTTCATTGTCCTGGGGTGGACAAGTCGAACTGAAGCGATCGTGCGCGAGTTACTCGTTTCAGAAGGGCGCGTGCAGCGGTTTTACGAGCGACTCGGGCGCAGGCCGTCGCTACGGGTCGTCGTGCTGGCCGAAGAAGAACCAGTGATTGTTCGCGCGGGTCTCGAAGACTTTCTCGAAGAACACTGGTCTGCGTCTCGTGTGATCGTGCGCCGTGGTACTCCGCTTCGGTCCGAGCACCTCGAACGCGTCGATTATCTCAAAGCTGCTGCGGTGATCGTTCCGTCGAATACGACGCTGAACGAATCGGCGAATATCGATGCCGCGACGATCAAGACCCTTCTCAGTACTTCCAAGGCACTTCGTGAACATGGGAGTGATGGTGGTGCACCGCTACTCGTCGCCGAACTCGCAGATGATCGCAAGGTGTCACTGGCAGAAGGCGCGTACCAGGGCCCTGTCGAATGTCTCTCGACCGACCGCATCATCGCCCGGACGATTGCGCAAAATATCCGACACAAAGGACTCTCTCAGGTCTATACCGAAGTCCTCGGTCATGCGTTCGGTAACGAACTCTACGTGCGAGAATGGTATCGCGAGCCGGTCGAATTCGCCGCTCTCATCGACGCATTCGACGACGCCACGGTAATCGGGTACGTCGAGGTGGATGGTGACGAAGAAGAGATTCGACTCAATCCGGCACTCGATGCCATCGTCTCGGAGGGAGACCGAATTATCCTCGTCGGGGAGTCCTTTGAATCGACCGAACCGCGTCTCGCCCAGATCGACAACCCGGTGATTCCTGTTGAATCACCACACAAGCCACATGCTCTCAGAGAGCTGCGGCGTATTCTCGTGCTGGGTTGGAATGAGCGCGTGGCGCTGCTTTTCGAAGAGATGGATCACTACGAACACGAAAAATTCGAGGCGACCTCGGTCTCGGTTACGACCGCCAAAGAGCGCAGGCGTGAGATCCGAGAAAGGGTCGGCAAACTCGAGACTCCGGTGTCGATGATCGAAGCTGACTTCACATCCGCAACCGAGCTGGCCGAGATCGACCTCGAATCCTTTGACGATATCGTCCTCGTGGCGAGTGATTGGCTCGATACCATCGAGCTCTCGGACGCGCGCACATTGATGGGGTATCTCGCCGTGCGCGAGCGTCTGGCGAATTCGACGCGTCGGCCGGATGTCCTTGTCGAACTTCTCGATCCCGACAATCAAAACCTTCTCGATTCAGAGAGCGATGTCCTGGTCTCGACGCTTCTCGTGAGCCATATGTTGACGCATCTTGCGCTTCGCCGTGAGCTGGGTCTGGTCTTCGAACAACTTTTTGGTCCTTGTGGCGTCGACATCTTCTTTGTGCCCGTCGAGCACTATGAGATCGGGCCCGGTGATTATGCCTTTGGAGAGCTGCGTCGCCGGGTCGGGACGACCGGTGACCTCGCCATCGGCGTGCGTCGCGACGGAAAGGTGATCTTAGACCCGCACCGAGAAGAGACACTCTATCTGGCAGAAGGCGACGACGTCGTGGTGCTCAGCGGTCTTTGAGCAAGACGACCTCGTAATTCTGACCGACCTTGACCTTCGCCAGCCCAATGCCTCGGGAGGGCTCTCCGGGGTCGACGTAGCGCAGGTCGCGGAAAGTCACGATCCAACCATCCTCTTGTTCTTCGACATTCCAGTAGGGAAAGCGGGTCCAATTCGCAAAGCCCTTGATCGCGTCTGACTCGAGTGCTGCTTTGACGACCTTCGTAGGTTCTTCGCGCTCGACGACGAACCTCTCGCCGTGCGGCGGGATTACTTCGTAGCGATGTTCGTAGACCACGACGACCCGGTGTTCGAAGGGAACGCCCGGTATGGGGTTGGATTGGACCTCGATCGGCGCACCTTTCTCGACCGCCGCCGACTCGGCGAAACGCGCCATGCCGAAGACGACGCAGATGTAGAGCAAGAGTGTGGTGAATCCAAAGCGGGCCACCGTTCGGCTTTGAAAGGGCTTTTTGATGCGCACGAAGAGAATCGTGGCCACGCCGATGAGCCAGATGATCTTCACCCATATTGGCACCATGTCGACCGCGACGACGAGTAGGGTCGAGAGACCTCCGAGTACGGACCACCCCACGATGGCTTTTTTGGATTCGGAACGCGCCAGCACCACGCCTGCTGCGGTCAAAAGCCAGAAATAAGGGTCGATGATGAAGAGCGTGTCGCCGTAGAACCAGCGACCATCAAAGGGCATGAGCAGGCGTACCCCGTAGGTATTCATCCAATCGAGTATGGGATGAGACCAGGTCGCGATGAATGCCAGACCGACGACCCAACGCATATCGGGCGGTGGGCCTTCTCGTTTGCGCACGAATCGGTGCCAGCCGAGCACCAGCCCGGCGAGCACGAGCGGCAAGACGACCATGGCGAGCACACCATGCGTCCAGCCGCGGCGCAGATAGAGCGACATGTCGCGCCCAAGGAAACTCGCGACACCGTCGATGTCCGGGATATTTGCCCCGATGATCAATGTGCCGGTTGCATAGCGCGTTTTGTGACGAAGCCCGGTTTCGGCCAACGTCGCTCCGAAGAGGCTATGTGCGACAGGATCCATGGTTCAGCCTCTGCCCGACGCGGCAGTCTTCTCTGCCTGGTCGAGTGCACTCTGCAGGTACGTTGCCGAGGTGCCCTCGCTCGTTTCGACCTTCTCGACCTCAGGAACAGGGCCATAGCCCGTCATGACTCGCGTGATGTCCATCTCGAGAAATGAATCGAAGATGTCGTCGATGGACGCGTCGATCTCAACACTTGCGCTGGCAGGAATATCCATACAGTGATCTCGGCTAGAAGATGCCGTGAAAGAGGCCTTCGGTGCGGAACAGGATCCAGATGACCACGGCTGTTTGCGCGGCGAGTATCATCCAGATCTTCCAGGTTGGCGGTCGACCGTCGCGCACGGCTTTGAGCACGATGATGCCGATGAGGGTGAAACCTGCAAGGCCGACCGAGATGCTGAGCCAACGTAGAGCGGGCCCGGCGTAGGTCATGATGATGGTGAGAGCCGGCAGGAAGGCCAGAATCTGCAGGAAGGTCTGCGGGGTGAAGATCCCCCAGATCAATTCATCGCCAGGTTTTGCCACGGTCTCACCGGATCATTGGACTTGAAGCTTCGAGCCATCATGATGATAGTGCGCCGTTTCACGTTGCCAAGGGGCGTTCATGAATAGGACGCGGAAAGCGCATCTCCACGACAGGACCGCGACCGGCTTGGCGGAATCTCGGTGCAGGGAGCGAATTATACGATCTGCCGAAGCCGCAACGGGTGGCGTCGCCGTCAAGCGCGTCGGACAAGGCTTACTCAAAGGTGGCGGTGGCGCTGCAGATGACTTCGTGGAGGGCGTCGCAGATGCGTGCCCGGGCGGCAAATGTGACAACGTCTTCAGCTTTACAGCAGGTATGTCCGTGCTGATGTGCGACGGCTCATACAAGGACATCGAGTCGACCAGGGAGAAGCAGGTGTCTCTGAGGACGAGCTTCGTTGTCAATAGAGAGCTGGCCACAGGGCAGATAGATGCGGCCCTTACCTCGTAGGGGCCGCTGCTTTTTATGATCTTGGAGTG
>CAYFTY010000278.1:0-6114 GCA_964346045.1 uncultured Bradymonadales bacterium
CGCGATGAGGTGAATTGTTGCCCGCGCGCTTTCGCTCCGATACCATCAAACCCAGCCGATTCGGCCACAATCCACAATCCGCCGTTGCAGCCGCGGACGGGAGTTTTGCCGTCCTTTCCCATGTTTAGCTGAAAGGAACTCTTGCGAGGTTCGAACGTTTTGATGGAGACCGAGACAGAGATCCGAAAGAGGGTCGATGAGATCATCGAGAAGGTGAAGGGCTACCAGCCCAATCCTGACGTGGACCTCATCTACAAGTCTTTCGACTTCGGAATGATGATGCACGAAGGCCAGATGCGAAAATCTGGCGAGCCCTACATGTCGCATCCCGTCGAGGTGATGGACATCATCGCCGAGCTGCGTCTCGATTCGGCGAGTCTGGCTTCGGGCCTTCTGCACGATACGGTCGAAGATACCCAGACCACGGTCGAAGAAATCACCGAGCTTTTCGGTGAGGACGTCGCGTTTCTCGTCGATGGCGTCACCAAGCTCTCGAAGCTGCAATTCAATACGCGCGAGGAACATCAGGCGCAGAATTTCCGCAAGATGATCCTGGCGATGTCTCGCGACCTGCGCGTGATCGTGCTCAAGCTGGCAGACCGCCTGCACAACATGCGCACGCTCACGCACATGCCGCAGCACAAGCAGGAGCGCATCGCCGAAGAGACGCTCGACATCTATGCGCCGATTGCTCACCGGCTCGGGATTTCATGGATCAAGACCGAGCTCGAGGACCTCTCGTTTCGCTACCTTCACCCAGACGAATATTTTCAGATCTCCGATCAGGTCTCGAAGAAAAAGCGGGAGCGCGAGAGTTTCATTCGTGAAGTCATCAAGATTCTCGACGAGCTTCTGACCGAGAATGGTATCGAGTCAGAGGTGAACGGCCGGCCGAAGAATTTTTTGAGCATCTATCGAAAGATGCAGAAGCAGCAGATCGAATTCGACCAGGTCTACGATGTACTGGCCTTCCGGGTCATCGTCGATGAACGCCACGAATGCTACGAGGTGCTGGGGCTGGTCCATAATCTCTGGAAGCCCATCCCCGGGCGCTTCAAGGACTACGTGGCCATCCCCAAGCCCAATGGATATCAGTCGCTGCACACCTCGGTGATCGGGCCGCAGCAGGAGCGGATCGAGATTCAGATCCGCACGCACGAGATGCATCGCATCGCCGAAGAGGGAATCGCCGCCCACTGGCTCTACAAAGAGGGGAAAGCGGTGCCCGACAAAGACGATCGCGCTTTCGCCTGGCTGCATTCACTCATGGAGGAGCATCAGGAGGCTGACGATCCGCACGAATTCCTCGAGTCGGTGAAGATCGATCTCTTCCACGACGAGGTCTACGTCTTCACGCCCGACGGTGACGTGAGGAATTTTCCGCAGGGGGCCACCTGTCTGGATTTCGCGTATTCGATTCATACCGAAGTCGGGCACCAGTGCTCTGGGGCCAAGGTCAATGGAAAGATGGTGCCGATTCGGCACGAACTTTCGACCGGCGATATCTGCGAAATTCTGACCAACCCCAACCAGAAACCCAATAAAGATTGGCTCAGCTTTGTGATGACGGGCCGCGCGCGGACCAAGATTCGCAACGCAGTGCGTGCCGAGCAGCGAGAGCGAAGTCGTGAGCTCGGTCGCGAGCTACTCGACAAAGAACTCAAGAAGGCCGGCACCAACGTTCGGGCCGTCGAGCGCAGTGGAGAACTTCTCGAGGCCAGTAAGAAAGCAAAATTTCATAACGTCGACGAAATGCTCGCGGATGTCGGCTATGGAAAGACGGTGCCCGAGACGATCGTCAACAAGATCTTTCCGCCCGAAGATCGCGAAGAAAAGAAAGAAAAGGGCGAAAGTCGAATCGGGCAGCTGATCAACAAACTTCGCCCGAAGGCCACTCCGGGCAAGGGCAAGGGTGTTGTTGTCGATGGGATCGGCGACATCATGGTGAATTACGCCAATTGTTGTGCTCCGGTGCCGGGCGACGACATCGTCGGATTCATCACTCGGGGACGCGGGCTCTCGGTGCACCGACGCGATTGCGACAAGATCGCCCATCTCGAGCCCGAACGTCTCGTCCACGTCAGTTGGGCCGACAAAAAGGGCGAGGCAAACGGCAGTCGTCACTCGGTCAACGTGCGTGTCTACTGTACGGACAAGCCGGGGCTCCTCGCGAATATCTCCCAGTCCTTTTCGGACTCCGGCGTCAACATCGCGCAGGCTCATTGCTTGACGACCGACGACCAGCGAGCCGTCAACACGTTTGAGGTGATGGTGCATGATGTCGCCCAGTTGCAGTCGGCGATGAAGAAGATCAGGAAGATCAAAGGCGTCTATCGAGTCGAGCGAGCTTGAAACTCTAACCTATGCCAGGGACGGCGTGGTGACCCCCATCGAAGCACAGATCGACGAATTTCTAACCTACATGCGGGCCGAGAGAGGCGCGAGCGGGCAGACGACTCGCGCGTACGAGAGCGACCTCGGGCAGCTCTCGGAATTTCTGGGAGAAGAACGCGGCCTCGAGAGTGCGGCTGACGTCGAGCTCGCAGACCTCAGGGCATTCGTCGGATCGCGGTTCGATGAAAACAAGCCGGCCTCAATTGCGCGCAAAGTGTCTGCGATTCGGTCGTTCTGGACCTTTCTGATGAAAAAAGAAAAGGTCGCCGAGAATCCGGCCGATCTCTTGAAGACGCCCCGTGTGAGCCAGCCGCTGCGAAATTATCTTTCGGTCGACGAGATCTTTCACTTTCTGGATGGCAATCGAAGTGACGGAGTGCTGGGCATCCGAGATATGGCTATGTGGGAGATGGGCTACGGTTGCGGACTGCGCGTGTCCGAGCTCGTCAGTTTGAATCTCGGGTCGGTCGACCGAGACGAGCGTCGTGTGCGCGTGGTCGGAAAGGGCGACAAAGAGCGCATTCTGCCGGTGGGGCGAAAAGCCGAAAAGGCGCTGGAAATCTACCTGGGCCGAAGACATGAGCTCGTTTCAGAGACCCGTGATGAACCCGCGCTCTTTTTGAATTTCAGGGGCGGGCGGCTGAGCACCCGGTCGGTGCGCCGTTTGCTCAAGGAGCATTTGATCAGAGCCGGGCTCGATACCAGCATTACGCCGCACGGCTTGAGACATTCATTCGCGACGCATCTACTGGATTCCGGCGCAGACCTGCGCGGGATTCAAGAGTTGATGGGTCACGCCAGTCTTTCGACGACGCAGCGATATACCCACGTCTCGGCGGACCGATTGATGGATGCGTACGATCAGGCACATCCGCGGGCCCATCGTGACGATGATTGAATCCTTGTCGTGGCCTCGGTCGTGCCGAGATTGACCACGGAAGCTGAAGAGGGAGCCCGATGTTTCGAGGAACTACGATTTTGAGTGTGCGTCGCGGCGGTCACGTCGTCGTCGCCGGTGATGGCCAGGTGACCTTCAGCGAGAAGGTGGTTCTCAAGCATACGGCCACCAAGGTCCGACGTATTCACGACGGTAGCGTTGTCTGTGGCTTTGCAGGCTCGACAGCCGACGCCATGACGCTTTACGAGAAGCTCGAGCAGAAGCTCAGCGCTTCGAATGGTAATCTCGTTCGGGCAGCGGTCGACCTCGCCAAAGAATGGCGCACGGATCGCATGTTGCGCAGGCTCGAGGCCCTTCTGATTGCGGCCGACAAAGAGCGCACTCTTTTGATCAGCGGGACGGGTGACGTCATCGAGCCCGAGAACGGGATTGCCGCGATTGGCTCTGGTGGTAATTTTGCCCTCGCGGCAGCCCGTGCACTCGCGCGGAACACTGAGATGGCACCCGACGAAATCTGTCGCGAGGCGATGGCAATCACCGCCGAGATGTGCGTCTTTACGAACGATTCACTGACTGTCGAAGAAATTGGAGCGTCATCAATTCTCCGAACTCCTCAAATCGTAAAGGTGACGAACTGACGCCGCGCGAGATCGTCGAAAGACTCGACCGGTATATCGTGGGTCAGGACGATGCCAAGCGGGCTGTGGCGATCGCACTGCGCAACCGTTGGCGTCGCCAACAGGTACCTGACGAGCTTCGCGACGAAATCATGCCGAAGAATATCATCATGATCGGCCCGACGGGCGTCGGAAAGACCGAGATTGCACGTCGGCTGGCACGGCTGGCGCGGGCTCCCTTTTCGAAGGTCGAGGCGTCGAAGTTCACCGAGGTCGGCTACGTCGGCCGAGACGTCGAGAGTATGGTCCGTGATCTGGTCGAGATCGCGATCAATCTCGTCAAGGCCGAGGCCGAGGAGCGCGTCAAGGAGCGGGCTCGGACGGCGGCCGAGGACCGTATCCTCGAGCTACTGGGGAATCGCGATCGAGAACGAAGCGCGCTCGACGGAAGCGATGAGAACCGTCAAACCTTCATCGTCGGCGATGATGGAACCGTGAGTTCGGGCGGCGACGCGAGCGATCCCGAGGCAAATCTCCGCGCGAGACTTCGCGCCGGTGAATTCGATGAAGACATGGTCGAGATCGAGATTTCGGACGCGCACAACCCCGTGCTCGATATGCTCGGAAATCAGCCCGGCATGGAGACGGTCGAACTGGGCAACGTCTTTGGGAATATCTTTCCCAAACGCAGTCGCAAACGACGCATGAAGGTCAAACATGCGCTCGAGGCGTTGATCAAAGAGGAGTCAGGGCGCCTCATCGATATGGACCGTATCACGCAGGAAGCGGTCGAGCGCACCCAGCAATCCGGGATCATCTTCATCGATGAGCTCGACAAGGTCGCGGCGCAGGATCAGCGAAATGGTCCAGACGTCTCGCGCGAGGGGGTACAGCGTGACCTCTTACCCATCGTCGAAGGCTCGTCGGTCGCGACCAAGCACGGCATCATCAAGACGGACCACATCCTCTTCATTGCTGCCGGGGCCTTTCACGTCTCCAAGCCCTCGGATCTCATTCCCGAGCTTCAGGGACGATTCCCGATCCGCGTCGAATTGCAATCGCTGACACGCGATGATTTCCGGCGCATTCTTACCGAGCCCACGAATAGCCTGACGCGGCAATACATCGAGCTGATGAAACCCGAGGGAATCAGTGTCGAGTTCACCGAAGATGCAGTCGAGACGCTCGCCGACATGGCCTATCGCGTGAATGAGAACCTCGAAAACATCGGCGCGCGTCGGCTGCATACCGTGATGGAGAAAGTCTTCGAGGAGCTTTCGTTCGACGCGCCCGAACTCGACGAGGAGCACGTCGTCATCTCGGCCGAATACGTGCGCAAACGGCTCGAGGGTATTCTCGGCAACGAAGACATGAGCCGCTATATCCTCTGAGTTGACGCCCGAAGGGCGAACTTTCATCATGAAGGCGTCTTTTCGAGGACGGAACATGACGACGACTCACGAACTGCTCGCCCGTGGCGACCGCCACAACTCGACCTCCTACGCGCCTGCCCGCATCATCTTCGAGCGGGGAGACGGAGTCACGCTCTACGACCGAGATGGGAATGCTTATCTCGACTTCGTGGCGGGGATTGCCGTCAGTGCGCTCGGGTACAACCATCCCGAGCTGACCGAGGCGCTCCAGAAGCAAGTCGGTGAGCTGCTGCATGTCTCGAATATGTATTATACCGAGCCTCAGATCGAGCTGATGGAAAAGATTGCCGAGCTCTCGTTTGGCGATCGTGTCTTCCTCTGCAATTCGGGCACAGAGGCCAATGAGGCCGCCATGAAATTGGCGCATCGGTATCAGCGCGAGGTTGCGGGTCGCGACGATAAATTTCATATGGTCTCGATGAAAAAATCGTTTCACGGGCGCACGCTGGCGTCGCTCACGGCTACGGGTCAGCCGAAGTATCACAAGGGTTTCGAGCCACTTGTCGAAGGATTCCGATATGCGACATTCAACGATCTGGAATCCGTGGGAGCTCTGGTGGACGACCATACTGCGGCCGTCATCATGGAGCCGGTGCAGGGCGAAGGTGGCATTCGGCCTGCCGAGCCCGAATTCATCGAGGGCGTCAGAGACCTTTGCGATGCGCACGGTGCATTGCTGATCTTCGACGAGGTGCAGACCGGGGTCGGTCGCACCGGCGAGATCTTTGCCTATCAAGGCTATGGCGTCGAGCCGGATATCATGTGCCTGGCC
>CAYFTY010000279.1:0-6084 GCA_964346045.1 uncultured Bradymonadales bacterium
ATGCCTCGGCCGCCGGGCTTTCTGACGAGTGGCTGCACCATTCGTCTTCGTTCGCCTTTGCGTTCTACGACGTCGGCATGAATGCCGATCTGCGCAAGAAGTACGACATCTGGAAGCCCGAATATAAATTCAAATATGCCTCGGACGAAGAGCTATTCCGAAGGCCCAATGGCATGTGGGCGATGGCCCGTGCCGAGTTGGTTTATGGGTCGGGCGCTCAGCCTTCGATGGCCGAGTGCCGCTGGGGTGCGCGCATGAGACCGCTCGCGCACGAAGACGAGTGGGGGCCCTACACCACGATCGACGGCGAGCCCATCGGCCTGAACGCCATGTTCCACGACACGGTCGGCTACATGCTTTTGTCGGGTGGCGAGGATTTTGGCGCACGCTCACATAGCTCGGATCTACTCGCGCTCGAGAGGCTGACAGCCGGGTTCGACACGCCCTGGGCGCGTAAGGAGCTCGGCAAATGATTCAACGATTTCGACAATTTGCAGCCGACGAGAACGCCATGGCGATGACCGAATTCGTCGCCACCTTGCCAGTGATCATCATCATCTTTGTCGGCATCGTGAAACTGCACGAGCAGATCATCGAGACCTTCAGCGACATGGGTTCTCAATACGCCGGCACATGGGAGCGAGCCACCGCGATGGATGCTCGTCGATCGGGCGAATCTCGCCCATCGGCCGGCACGAGCGCTGAGCCGTACCGGATGCCGGGAGGCTCGGTCGCTGACGCATTCGATCGCGAGTCGATCCGCACCGGAGCCGGTGTGGTCGGCGGCGAGGTCTACCGGGAAACGCACTACCAAGTCTACGCGCATCCGAATGAGGTCGACTTCAACACGAGCGCCAATCAGATCCAGAATGAAACGATCGAAGAATTTCAGCGTCCTCTGCGCTTCGAGACACGATCGTACACTTCGATGAGCGATCCCGAAGCCTACGGGTATGCATCCCTGGCCGCGTTTCAGATGTGGCTCGCCGAAGACCGAATGGCATGCTTCGAAGCGGAGTTCGACAGTTGTACGTCGGCCGCGCTCGACATCAGCCACGTATGTCACGACGATCCTTCGGGATGTTGCGAAGAACGTGCCGGAAGCGCCTGCAAAGATCCCGACGAATGGGGCACACGGGTACAAGAAGCGGGCTGGCGGGCCCCGACTGCGTATTTTCGCGGAGACCATTACTTCGTCAGTACTTCGGCACGGCAGGGTGAGTATCTGATTGGCTGCTATCAGACGATGGGCAATTCGATGGGCACTGCGGCAGATTATGCCGAGTTCGAAGCATGTCTTGCCGGCCGGGCCTGCGCAGGCGGGGGGGGCTATTGATGAACGCAGGACTGAAAATCGTGGCCGCAGGCATCTTATTATGGGTGGTTGCGCTCGCGATCGTGACTTTCGGTGAAGATGCCGACGCGACGATCTACGACCTGAACGTCCTGCAGGAAGACCCGAAGAGCGCATTCGAAGCCGCGATGGAAGACATCGGGCTCGAAGGCACCGAGTACGACTACAACGGCACGCGCGTCAGCTATGCGACCGCCCAGGTCGAGGGCAAGCCCGCAGAACTCGCCAGGACCATTCAAGAAAGGCTTGCGAAGCGAGGCGCCAATAGCCGCTACTACGGCTTTCACGAAGACTCTCAGGTCTATCGGACCGGCATGTTGAAAGGCGATGTCGTTCCGACCCATGTCTCTGAAAATCGCATCATCATGTCGGCCATCGGCGAAGACCTCACCGACGAGGGGCATCCGCTCAAAGAAGCGATGCTGCAGCACGGTGGAAGACTTCCCGAAGACGTGATGAAGGGATATCGCTACGTCGAGATCCTCTCGCGCGGCATCCAAAACACCCACTCGACCGTGCGTGCAGTCTGGACCGGCGATGATTTCGAACCCCAGCGTATCGTGACGAGCGAAGGCGAATATCGACTCTCGCCGGATGTCGAGATCCCGGCCTGCATGGGCTGCGTGCCGGTCGAGCGTATGATGCCCTGGGGAGGCGGCCATTTTCGAACGGTGCGCTTCGAAACAGACCGAAGCCCACGCGAGGTGGTCGATTTCTATCGGCAGACGCTGACGGCGCGCGGCTGGCAGATGACCGATGCATCGCAGGAGTTGGATCGAATCATGGCCGAGTCGCCCGGGTGGCAGATGCCCGGTGAAGACCGCACCTTTATTCGAGGCGATGCCGCACTGCGGCTCGTCGTGAGCAGTAATCAGCCTGCCTCGGTGACGTTGATGTTGATGGGCGAGGAATAAAGATGGAGAAAGGCATGAAAAAAAAGAGGCTACTGGTGGCCGCGATCATCGTCGGGGCGTTTGCCTCGGCCCTCTTCTATCTCTACGTGAGCCAGAAAGAAGCCGAGCGACGCGAGCTCGAAGGAAAGCGTCTGCCGGTCGTGGTTGCAGCGACCGACATTCCGGCCGGAACCCAGCTCACCAAAAACCACATCGACTATCGGGAGGTACCGGAGATGTATCTGCCTCCCAACCCGATCTTCGACCGCGAAGCGTCGACTTATATCGGTGCGACCGTCTCCACCAATATTCGGACGGGAGATATGATCCTCTCGAGCGATTTTGCGCGCGCCGATCGCAAGCAGACGCTCTCGACCCGAGTGCCGCCAGACGAGCGCGCCTACACGATGCCCGTGAGCAAGACGACGGGCCTCGCCGGGCTGGTCAAACCTGGCGATCGAGTCGACGTGATCTACACCGTTCCGCTGAATACCGAGAGCGAATCGATCACCGAGGGCCAACGAACGGTATCTGGATTCGTCACGCTCACGCTCCTGCAGAACGTCACCGTACTCGCGTCAGGATCTCAACTCGCGCAGGGGCAGCAAAATAAAGAGCCACGGGGCGGCTACGATACCCTGACGCTCTCGGTCACGCCGACCGAGGTCGAGCTACTCACGATCGCTCAGACCCGCGGAACCATTTCGTACTCGCTGCGAAATCGGGAAGACTACGACCACGTAAAGCTCTCGAAAACCTCGCTCAAGAAAACGCTCGAAGAAGACCTCGAAGTCATCCAAGAAAAGCGCCAGCGAAGAACCCGGAGGCCTACGCGGCCTAAGCCCAAAACCGAAGATAAGGTCAAGATCGAGCGGCAGGACGAAGACTGAAATCGCGCTTGTTGAGAGGCGTCACGGGGCGTGGTAATTCCGGACGCCCCCGAGTGGAGAAGCCCGATGAGCGCAGCAAGAGAGGAACTCGTCGTCGTCGATACGCGTGAAGGCGTTCGTACCCTGCGGATGAACCATCCTCGCAAATTGAACGCGTGGACGATGGAAATGCTCGAGACGCTGCGCGACGAGATGCAGCGAGCAGCCGACGATGACGAGGTCGGCGCGATCATCCTCACCGGTACCGACCCCTATTATTGCGCAGGTGTGAACCTGAGCTCGGTAATCACCGTCGATCATCCCGCCACATTGCATGCGTTCATCGTCGAAAAGAATCAGGAGCTTTTCGACCTCTTCATCGATTATCCCAAACCAATCATGGCAGCGGTGAACGGTCCTGCCATCGGGGCCAGTGTAACCTCGCTGATGCTCTGCGATGGCATGGTCGCCAGCGAAGAAGCCACCTTTTCGACGCCCTTTGCAAAACTCGGTGTCACCCCCGAAGGCTGCTCGAGCGTGACCTTCGAGAAGATCATGGGCACGCGAGCTGCCGAGCGTATGCTCTTTGAAGAGGGCTGGC
Organism: uncultured Bradymonadales bacterium; assembly: GCA_964346045.1. Lineage (GTDB taxonomy): Bacteria > Myxococcota_A > Bradymonadia > Bradymonadales > Bradymonadaceae > CAYFTY01. The sequence continues at coordinate 3,718 of CAYFTY010000279.1, forward strand.
AGCCAACCGGCGCCGAGGCCGCCGAGATCGGGCTGGCTGACCAGGTCGTGGATCATGAAGCATTGCTCGACGAAGCCTTTGAAATCGCCCGCGGCTGGGTCGAAGAAGGTCGAGGTCGCGAGCATCGAGCCGGACTACCGGTCGACGAACTCAAAGCGATCAATCGGCGCGAATCCGAAGAGCTCGCCTATGCATTTCTGGGGGCCGATTTTCTGCGCGGGCAGTTCGAATTTCTCTGGAGCCGCGAGAAATACGGGCCCGCGCTGGTCTTTCTGGCGCTTCTGCTCACGCGGCCTTTCTGGTCACAATTCCTGCCCTGAAGTCCACCCGCCTCATAGGAAATACTCGAAATCCGCCCGCTCCACGCCGACGAAGACTTACGCGCTCCATGCCGACGAGAACCCCGGCGGCATCATTAGGCTGGGACGAAGAGTTTCTTTGTTTCTTTCTGCGGGACCAAATCATCTTATTCAGCGCCCACAGGTTGCCTCGAGTCAGAAGCCACTTCGTGGCGCTTTCCAAGGCCCAAGAACGAGACGAAATCGACCTGGGTGTTAACGTGGTGAAGCATCCATGGGCACTTTATTCGACGTCATCATTTTCGAAGCGTGAGATAAAATGCGGTTTTTAGTTCTTTTCATTCTCGTCGTATCCATCGTTGCCTGCAAAGATCAGAGCGCGACCTCACCGAAGGCCGAGGATGCAGCGGTCGAGCCTGCAAGTGACGCTGCAGCCAAAGCGTCCCCGGCCGATGCGTCAGTCGAAAAGGCGGAAGCGAGCGCCGGCGAGATTCCCAATCGTCATGAACCTATGCCTGGCATCGTTACCGGCGCGCAGCCAGATCAGGAAGCGATCGCAAAGCTCGAAGCAGAGGGAGTCAAAACCGTCATCAACCTCAGGCTTGCCGACGAGTTCGAGGAATTCGACGAGCAAAAAGCCGTCGAGGCCGCCGGCCTGAACTACGTCAGTATCCCCGTCGACAAAAAGGAGGGGCTCACCCGCGAGAACGTCGAGAAAGTACATGAAGCGCTCGAAAATGCGCCCGAAGGAGGTGTGCTCTTGCATTGTGGGTCCTCGAATCGCGCAGCCGCCATGCTCGCGCTGCGAGCGCACTGGATCGAAGGAAAAGACTCCGACGAAGCCCTGGAATTAGGCACAAAGGCCGGCCTGACCAAGCTCGAGCCTCGCGTCAAAGCGTTGATGGAAGAGAAGAAGCCATCCGAGTGACCTCAGAGGCACTCGAACTCGCAGCGCCAGCGGGTGCCCTGACCAGGCTCGAGCTCGAGCGAGCCGTTTTGCTTTTGCATCAGTCTTGCTGCGATGAAGAGACCGAGTCCATGCCCCTCGTTTTGCCTGCGGGCAAACGGCATGAAAAGACTTTCACGCACGATTTCGGGCAGTCCCTCACCATCGTCTTCGATCAGCACGCTGCCCTGACGTGAGGTCAGTTTCAACTTTGACGCACCACTGTGCCGGGCGACGTTCGAAATCAGATTGTCGAAGACACGCGCGGTCGCGATCGAATCGGCACATACGACGGAATCGTCGGTATCGAGTTCGACCTCGATACCAGCATCGTGGAGCGCACGAGCGTGGCGTCCGATGGCTTCTTGCAATGCGGTGTTCAACGCCAGCTTCTCGGGTTGCAACTCTTCGATACGCGAGCGAGCGGCGTCGAGGAGCCGCTTGGCGAGTTCAGCCAGACGAGCTGCGTCGGTGCGGGCATTTTCGATGAACTCCCGGTAGGCCTCTGCATCGCGCTCACGGCGCAAGGCGATTTCGAGTTCTCCCTGCAGCGCAGTCAGCGGAGTACGAAGCTCGTGTGCGGCCTCGGCGACGAGCCGATTCTGCACGTCGACCAGCCGCTGCAGTCGATTGACGAGGTCGCCGATCGTACTCGCCAGAGCGGCCGTCTCAGCCGTCGAATGCCCGGTTTCATCAAAGGCTTCGAGCCAGAATTCGAGGCGTTCGGGAGCCTCGCGAAGCTCGACACAGGCGCTGCTCAACTCTTGCAGATCCTCGGTGATCTTACGCGCGACCAGCACCGACGCGGCAAAGACGGCGACCAGCATCAACGCGGCCAACACAGCAATCAACAAGATGGTGCTGCGCACGGCGGCGTCGATGAGCTCGTGCGGCACGGCCGTGGCAAAGATCAACTTTCGATCGTCGGGCGTGAGAGCCGTGATCGCGGCGATGCGAAGGGGCACACCCCCCAGATGATCGTCGTCGAAGACACGACTTTCTCCCGCCTGGTCGAGACCTTGCGTCCATGTTCGAGGCACCTCGTCGACCTCGAGGTTCGAAGTCGACGCGAGCACCTTCTGGTCGAGGGTATAGGCGATCGAAAACTTCTCGACGTTGGGT
>CAYFTY010000280.1:0-6054 GCA_964346045.1 uncultured Bradymonadales bacterium
CATCGGGGTTTGCACCGATGTCTGCACAACGTTCGGCGGCACAGGTCTCTCCGATCCACCGGATGCGCTCCTGCTTCATGCGTGTGTAGAGCGCGCACCCCTGGCTCTGGACATTCTGCTCGCAGCTCCCGGCGTTGGAGTCGAGCGTCTGCCGAATCCAATTGTAGGTCGCCGAAAGGTACGATGGATACATCATATGCGCCGCCCAGATCGAACGCTTCGAGAGGTTCGTGTAGGCGATCATATTCATCGAACGAGCTTTGATCGCGGCCTGACTGAAGGCTGCCGTGTCGGCTGCCGCCTGCACTTTGACCTTCTCGCGCGTCGCGAGGCCCGCATCGTAGATGATCCACGAGACCAACATCACGATGATCGTCGCCGCCAGCATCAGCAGTGCGACTGCCCCCTCTTCATTCTGGTCGAGTCGTCGGATCACAGGAGTTTCGGGGTGTTATCGCTGCCGACGAGATCGTCGATGTTGCGATTCGAAGGGGTCATGCGCTCACGCGAGTACGAGCGCTCGAAGAGCATCCAGTAGCCAGTCTTTCCCTGCACGACGCCGAGTTCACCAAAGACCTCGCCCACCAGAGGCATGGCGATGAAATGCTGGTAACGCAGCATGGTCTCGATGTCGTCACCGCTGAGGCTGACTTCTACGATGGTTGACCGGTGGGCGGCAGTCATCTGCTGCGCCGACCGAGCCATGAAGGAGTTATCTCCCAGCACGTTGGCCATGGTCGGCTGGTTGAGCGTGGATTGCATCGCGAGCGAGTCGCCTTCATTCACGCCTCGCTCGGCCATGGTTGCGTCGATGGTCGGAAATTGTGCCGCGACCATGAGCCCGCGGGCTTCCATCAGAGGTTGAGATTCGGCCTCGGCGGGTGGGAGACGTCCTCCGTAGGCGACCGGCGTCAATGAGACAGCGGCCGCGATGCGCGCGCGCTCGGCGGCTTCTCCAAGGTCTCCTTCGGGCTCCCAGACCCATGCTGCGCGAGAGGCGGTGAAGGTCGCGTAGTTGACCATGACCGCCGCTACGTTGTTCAGCGCGAATTGGACCAGGCCAAAGCTGAAGAGAAAGACAACCGGCATCGCAATCAAAGTCTCGACCATGGCCGAGCCACGGGTTGCGGCAATGATCCGATGGGTCTTCGGTGCCGGCGCGAATTGACGCCGAAATCTGCGTGCGAGACGCATGCCGAGGGCACATAAGAACCAGGTCGAGGCGCCCATGGCGGCCTGCAGCCCGAGCGACATGGCCGTGTGGTGACCCAATTGTGGATCGTAGATCATCCGCCATGCATCGCCCGTAGCTGCGGTGGTCGCCAGTATGCTGACCATCGCAAAGAGGCATGCTCCGGCGAGATGGATGAGACCGATTTTGAGCTCGTCTCTCATCTTACCACCAGTAGTTCACCGCGACTCGCGGCGAATGTTCGAAAATGATCGCGTCGAGGTCTTCGAAATTATTTGCGGCAATACCTTCGAACCAGGTGCGGACCACGCGTGCACCCCAGCCGATTCGAAGATGGGCGCCCGAGAAGACCCGGACATTCACCGACGCGTCAGTCGAGAGGCCGAGCCCCCATACCTGATTGCCAGATACACGATCTGAAAAATCGCCCACATAGGGATGCGCGATCATATCCCATTCGAGTCCGAGCCAGTCGACCCAGAGGGCCTGCTCGACGCGCGCCCCAATATCGACCGCCACGTAACTGGTGCTCAGAGGGGTCGAGACCTGATTGTCGACACTGTAGCTCGACCAGTGAGCGCCAGCTCGCAGCGAGATCGCCGGAGCATCGCCGTAGGCCGTTTCTTCGAAGCCCTGGAAGCGATAGAGGAAGGCGAGCTCGACCTCGAGGTGGGTCACGCCGGCAGGAATCCGGTCGTCTCCGTCGACGAGGGTCAAGGTGTCGAACCCATGCCCGAACTCGGCGAGGAATCCAGCCGAGCGCGTCGGCGGCCGTTCGCTCCAGAACGGGTAGGCGACGACGCCGAGGCGGTAGCCCGGATAAAGCGGCGTTCTGAGCGACGCACTTCGCAGCGTGCGGTCGGTCAGCACGAATGCGCGCTCGGTCACCTGGCCGCCGGCAAAGAAGTGGAGCCACTTTTTATCCCCGGTATCGCGAGTCCCACGTGCCGCCATCTTCTTCTGAAGGTCAGCGTCGGGCACGATTTCAGCGGGTTCTTCTTCGACCGGCTCTTCGGTCTCGAGCGCCGCGCCGAGCAGCTCAGGCTCCTCAGACTGGGCCGCGCCTACCTCTGCTTTGACCAGCTCGAGAATCATGGCGATTTTATCTTCGCCGACGGTCTCGTCGAGGCTTTCGACAACGATACGGGACGTGAGTTCGCGTCCGTCTTCTCCGACGAGTTTGACCAGAAGCCGCTCGTCTTCGCGAGGCAGGTAGACGACGAGGTCGATATTCGCCCCGCTCATCACCCATTTCATGTCGTCTTCGCGAGTCAGGATTTGCTTGGGTTTGAAGCCTCGTGCCTGCACCTGCTCGAGAAACCACGTTTGACCTCTAACTTCGCGCCCGGTCTCTTCTGCAATCCTGGGTCCGAGGTTGATTTCGTCTTCGAGTCGAGGCTCGAGTACGACGACCACCCCGGCAGCCTCAGACTCCTCGGGCTCGTCCTGAGCGTGGAGCGCTGTGCTCAGAAAGATAGAGCCAAGAAACACCGCGCATGCGAGAAGGTGCACGGTGCGCATGGGCTGACCTATTTGAGGTATCATCAGCATGACCTTCGTATCTTCGGCGAGAGAAACGGGTCGCGCCGCGCTCTCGCGCGCGGCGCACAGTGCCCGATCATCGGATCAGAACATCGGAAGTCGGGTCGCCCGGACGTGCCAGATTCGTCAACCCGAGCTCGATACCGGCGCTGGTCTCGTTGACCCCCATCGTGTCGACCTGACGCCAGAAACCGTAATCATCCATCGCTCCGGTGTAGATCTCGAGGCGCCCATTTTCAGCACTACACCGATATCCCTCGGGACTCGCCGATGGCGGCATATTCTGGCGAATGATGAAGAGGTCGTCTCCGGCTTTGATCTCTTCGAACTCGACGAAGAGCATGTTTTCGACGTCGACCACACGGTCATGCATGATGTCGAAGTTGCATGTCTCGAAGTTCAAATTCGGTCCTGGGCAGCTGCTTTCTCCGCAGTAGACGAGTTTATCGCTGTCGATGCCATTGATGTCGTTCAGGCGTGTACGTGCGCTGATCGGCTGGATCAGCTGACCGTTGCGGTTGATCACGACGGCGTCGATCGGGATCCCCTGGATTCCGGCCGGATGATCGGGGTCGGGCTGATAGTCGAGCGCTTTGATCGCGATCCACTTATTGCCGGCCGGTGCGCTGGCCTCTGCGCAGAACTTGAAGCAGGGCGGAAGCCATGTGTAATCGAAGTCGAAGGGGGTTCCGGCACTGCAAGACGGACTCACGAGGTCTTCTCCGAAGAACTGACAGCTCTTGAGCACGGGGATCGTCAGTTTCGCTTCACGGCCCTGGTTGTTTAGCTTGGCCTCGATCGGGAAGCCGAGCGCGCTCGTCTTGACCTCGGATGAACAGAGGAAATTACCCAGATACGGAATCCGACAGAAGCCGCCGAGGATTCGGTCCATGCAATTTTCGCCGCAGAAGGGGATGCGCAGTGAACCTTCGAGCTCTACCTGAGCACCGATATTGCCCTCAGCTTTGACGTTCTGGCCCGAAAGGTCGACCGTGACCCCGACTTCGCCGCCGGCACCGACGTTCACGCCGGGTCCGAAGGTGCGATAGAAGAGCACGGCGCCGTTCAGGCCTGCAAAAAATTGGCCTTTGGCTCCGGCCTCAAATCCGCCGAGGGTGACGAAAGGTTCTTGCCTCAAGAAGTTCTCGGCTCCGGGTGTGATCCGGTCGTTCGGCGTCTCGAGATCGGGGTCGAGTCGGGGTCGCTCGAAAAATCTCATCCGGTTTTCGGCTGCGACCGCATCGGTGTTGACGTCGCGTCCCGTGATCTCGGCATAATCCTGAGGCGTGGTGGGACTGATCTCTCCATCACGTCCACGACGGATACCCCAGAAGAAATCGATGTCGGCAAGGTATTTTCTGAACTTGATCTCGGCTTGCCCGCGGAAGGTGAGCGTGGCCTTGGTCAAGAAGCTCAGCTCCCATTCGGCGTGGACGGGGATGGGCCCGACGGCGAACCACGACGGCACGTTCACGAATGGAATTTCGAGCGCCGGTGTCTCGGGGATCGAGCCTCGACGCAGGGTGTTTGGATCATTGTCTCCGCCGAACTCACGCGTGTATTCGATGGTGATTTTCGGCTCCCACTCGAAGAGAGCCTTGGCGCCAAATCCGATCACGAAGTCCTGGTCGGGCAAACCCTGGCAGTACATCTTACCGACGGCGACCGCACTTTCGAGCCACTTGAGATCTTCGACGAGCGGTTGGTTGCGAAGCGCTGCGACCTGGTCACGGAAATCCGAGGAGCCCACCAGTCTCGAGGCTGTGACGTAGGGCTCGAGGATATCCTCGGGCGTCGTCTGTCCGCGCTGCGCGATATGTCGGGTCACATACTGATTGTTGTAGTGATTCGACAGGCCCACGGTGGTCGTGGACCATTCAATATCTGTCGAGAAACCCCAGCTGCTGGCGTAGACCTGCGCGATCCGGGGCTCTTCGGAGATCTTGGCGTCCATGAAGGCGGTCGCTTGCTGGAAGTCGGGGCGCATGGCGTAATAGACCTTCGAATTGCGGCGCGTATCGCCTGCAGCCCAGAAGGCCGGGTCGAACCAGTTGCGTGGATTCCAGCCGTTGAACGAGCCGGGGTCGTCGAAGATGCGATAGTTTACACCCGACGTACGACGCACGAAGTAGCGATTGGGCTCGGTGATGTCGAAGAAGCCGCCGTCACGTTCCCAGCGGCAATCCTCGTTGTGGCCTGAGTCTGCCTCGTATTGTTCGGCGAAGAACATCTGGTCTTCGTCGCAATGGGTACCGCCAAAGAAGCGCTGGACCTCGGCTTCGGTCCGTGTCCCCCATTGGGGAACAAAAGGCCTGAAGGGCGTGTGCCCGGCCCACTTCAAGGCCCACTCCATCTGCTTCTGGAGGGCGATGGCTGCCAGCCGTTGCTCTTGCTCCTCGTTAAACGAAGCGCCGTTGCGAATCCAGGCCTCGCGGCGTTGGCGATAGAGCTCGAATGATTCTTCGGCCGAGCTCAGATCCTCGCACATATCGCGTGATTTCGAGAATTCGGAGGACGCCTGAAAGACCATCCGTCCATCGATGGGCTGGAGGAAATTGACGCCAGGAGTGGCGCTGATGCTCACGCCGTCTCTGGCCTTCTGGCAGTCTCGACTGCTCGTGCAGAGGACTTCGGCGTCGCGTTTGAACACATCGGCCTTCAGATCGAGGCTCTGTCGGTGCGTGGTGAGCGCATTTTCGGTGGTTTCGGTCTGGCCGAGGTCCTCAGGGGTAAGACCTGCTTCTTCGAGCATGACTTTAGGATAGGGCCGACTACCAAGCGTCGGCTGGGGATTGTCTCGACTGAAGTTGAAATCGCCTTCGAGGAAGACCTCATGAAAACCCGCGTCGAGGACTTCGAGAGTCCAGAATTCCTCGCCTTTTTCAATCGTCAACACCCGTTTCAAAAATCCTGTATTCGGACTCGCCCCCACGATGATGTCCATGCTCGAGATTCCCTCGAGTCCCGCATCGTTTGCAGGTGAGCGAGGGAACTGAATCGTCGTCTCGTCTTCGGAAATCACCGCTTCGTCCGTCAGCTCGGGCGAGAGCGAACGAGACCAGCCAGCGTACCAGTTGCCGTCTTCGTGCAGATGGTCCCAGCCCTCGAAGGGATCTTCGAAACCGATCTCTTCGGTTTCGTCGAACTCTCCCGGATCCGCGAGCCTCGGCTCGACGCAACTCGTCGCGCTCAGCGCGAAAATACAAGCGATGACGAAAATGTATCGATGGCGCCGGATCTCATCCGGTGCGCCAGTCCCAAAGGCGGTCGAATCTCTCATGGGGCGGGCTCCCTGATTGTGTTGCTAAAAAGCTGCCTTC
>CAYFTY010000281.1:0-6052 GCA_964346045.1 uncultured Bradymonadales bacterium
CACCAGATTCTCGGCCCGCTTGAACGCGTCCATCGCGTCATTGGTGCGCCCCTGCCGCGCGAGCACTTTTCCCCTATCCAGATGTATTCTGGCCCGATCACGCCTGGCATTCTCAGGGGTCGTTTCAAGAGCCATCTCGAAAGCATCGAGTGCCTCCTGGAGATTCTCGGCCAGATGTCGGGAAAGGCCGAGAGCACGTTCGTAATGGCGCTGTCCCGGAGGCAGTGTGTGCTTGGCCAGCTGCCCATCTAGCTTGGTCTCGAAACTCGCGATTTTGAGAACCGGCTGGTCTTCGCACGGGTCGAGTTTGAATCCGCGGATGCGCTCGGCTCCCGTCGCAAATGCCGCGTCGGAGTCCTTCTTTGAAAACTCGCAGGTTGCTTTACGAAAGGACTCGGTCAGCCTGCGATGTCTGAGTTTTGCTGTGACATGGACCGGCGTGCGGGTTTCTTCGTCGAGGTCGAGCCGATATCGAGCAACTCGAGCCGTCTCGGGGGCGAGCGTGTGATTGGATACGGCTGCTCGAAAGTCATGCACCGAGTGGTCAGCGATATTCCGGCCGTCTCGATTCGCCATGTAGGACTGCAATACGTAAGCACTGGGGTCATCTCCGCTTTCTTCGTGCGATGTGCCTGCACTGGATAGTAGTTGCCCGGTCGCGTCGCGCACTTCGACTTCGAGCCACGTGTCACGCAGGTCTCGGGCTCCGCCTGGGAACACATGCCCCGCGTGCCGATTAAAAATGACGACGTCGAACCAGAGCGTCTCACCACCACTGGGGGCCTCGAGAATGCCTTTGGTCGGCGAGTCGATGCCGTAAGCGGGAATGTCGAGGCTCGCGACTCCCTCGACCATCTCGCGTACTGCCGCCATTTGCTCAGTAGAACCCGTCATGGCAGCGAGAGTCGAGTGCCCACCCGGAAATCGGTGCGATCGGTGACCATCGACTTCGGGCATATGGCAGCTCACGCAATTCTGAGGTTTGGTGTCGCTGATTCTCCCCGTGTCGTTGGACGCATAGGCCGAGCCTCTCCAGGGAGCCCACTCGTCAATGCCCGAGATGACGACGTCGTGGCCGGATGCGGGTGTGAGGAACCCCCGATGACAGGAGATACAGAGTTCGTTGGTTCGCAGCGCGACCGGATTGACGCGTTTGATGTGAGCGGCAAGTGACGCGTCGTCACCTTCGCGAGGAAGCGGAATCGGAGATGTGCTCAGAGTGTAGCTCCCATTCCCATCTGTGTTTGCCGCAACCGCGCCGTGACAGGTGTTGCACGTAATGCCTGCGTGTGTCCGCGGGGCATTGGGGTCGAGAGGTTCTTTGATCCGGTGATCGAAAAGAAGGGCGGGATCGTGGCATCCGCCACAGAAGGGTGTCTTGTCTCGACCCGATTTCTCGGCAAAGTCCTCGAATGCAGCGCGATAGAAGGGATTCGCGATCGACGCGAGTGCATGAGTACTTTCACTCCACTCCTCAACGATCTGATTGTGGCACGCTGCGCAATCTCCAACCTGCAGATGGGTCTCGAGGTCAAAGTCCTGTCCCTCTTTGATCGCCGCGAAAGACGGAGCGAAGTCTCCAGGCTCGGTCGGGATCTTTGCGTTTGCTTCAATCGGATCGGGAGACTGGGGCGATGCATCCTTGCTCGATGCGACTTCGCTGCTCACAGACTCTTGCCTGTCGCAGCTCATCAAGAGAAGCGTAAGGGCGAAGAAAAGCGAGACTGTAGAAAACGGGAACTTCATCGTGTCTCCATCGTAAGTCGACCGACTCGTCGAGTCGACTTCCATGATCATGTGGTCTGCAATTCCCGAGCCAAGCATGTGCACTCCCGGACCCTATATCCGTTAAGTGCCGGAGTCATGCGATCAGGATTCGGTCCTAGATCGTCTCATCGGAGACGACTCGGAGTCCTGTAACCACTGCCATCGGAGACGACTCGGAGTCCTGTAACCACTGCCTGAAGACGACTCGGAGTCCTGCAAACGCTGCCCCGGAGTGCTGCGGATCATCATACTCGGAGTCCTGCAATACCTGTACTCAGGTTTGCCGAGGTTCTGTCGGTCGAGTGCTCGGAGTCTTGCAAAAGACGCTCGAACGAGTGCTTCGGAGTCCTGCAAAATGAGGCTCGGAAATCTGAGATTTTCGAGAGTCGAGAGTTCTGAAGACTCGAATTTCTGAGGGATTTCGTAATCTGGAGGGATTATCTGCATCTCTTGGATGGAGGTAGTGCATGGGTCATCAAGTCGTCTGGTTGAAGAGAGATCTCCGCGTACGAGATCATCGCCCGCTCGCTCGAGCAGCTGAGGCCGGGCCGGTGGTCATTCTCTATGTGTACGAGCCGTGTGTGTTCGAGGCTCCAGATCACGACCCGTCGCATCAGGTCTTTATCAATCAATCGCTCGAGGAGCTCGAACGCAGCCTGGCTCCCCTCGGTGGACACATCACGTATCGTCGGGGCTCGATGGTCGAGGTCCTGTCGTCTCTGCATGATGAGATCGATATCGAAACCCTCTGGTCTCATGAGGAGACGGGAAACTACCGGACCTTCGAGCGCGATCAGCGGGTTGCGGAATGTCTCGAAGAGCTGGGGATCCGCTGGGTCGAAATCCCGCAGTTTGGCGTGTTTCGCCCTCATGGAGACCGAGACGGCTGGGCGAAACGGTGGGACGCGCGCATGCAAGAGCCGCTCACGGCCCCTCCGGCCAAGATTGTCCCGGTCGAAGGGGTCGACAGAGGTGCCATTTGCTCGCCTGAGGAGCTCGGGTTGGCGACGTCTCAGAAAACGGAGGCTATGAAGGGCGGCGAAATACGGGCCTGGGAAGTGTTGGAGTCATTTCTCGAGGAGCGAGGAGTGAACTATCGCAAAGACATGTCCTCGCCGGTTGAAGGTTGGACTGGCTGCAGTCGTCTGAGTCCCTATCTGGCGTACGGAAATATCTCGATGCGCTCGACATATCAGCGCATGAGAGAGCGAATCGAAGAGCTGCGCGAGCGCGAGAAAAATGACGAGCCGGTGGATACAAATTGGTTCAAATCGCTCTCCTCATTCGAGGGACGCCTTCACTGGCATTGTCACTTCATGCAGAAGCTCGAAGATGAACCCGAGCTCGAATTTCGGGCGATGTCGAATGTCTTCGACGACATCCGATGGCAGGATTGGAATCAGGAGTATTTCGATGCCTGGTGCGAGGGCAGGACGGGCTACCCCATGGTCGACGCATGCATGCGCTGTCTGCACGCGACCGGCTGGCTCAACTTCCGTATGCGGGCGATGCTCGTTTCGTTTGCGTCATATCATCTCTGGCTCGACTGGCGCCCCACTGCCCGATATCTCGCGAAGCAGTTCTTGGATTACGAGCCCGGGATTCACTTTACGCAATTTCAGATGCAGTCGGGCGTGACCGGGATCAATGCGATTCGGATCTATTCGCCTACCAAACAGGTCAAGGATCAGGACCCCGATGGGGTGTTCATCCGGAAGTGGGTTCCCGAGCTTTCGAAGGTGCCGAAAAAATATCTCGCCGAGCCAGCGACAATGCCCGAAGAGATTCAGGCGGAAGCCGGTTGCTTGATCGGTGAAGATTACCCGCACCCGATCGTCGAGCACCGAAAGGTATACAGCAAAGCCAAGGACCGTATCTGGACTGTCCGAAAGACTCCAGAAGCCAAAAAAGAAGCCGACCGCGTGTATCAAAAACACGGCAGCCGGCGACGTTCGCGTGGGTGACGGCCTACGCCATTTTCATCAAGTCGTGCGCGAGTTCGGTGATCTGTTCGAATGACTCGGCCACGAAGAAAACTTGTTGAGGCGCGTCGTAGTCAACGGTGAGCTGCCGGATCGCTTCGATACTGAAAGGTTTCTTCTCGATGGTGGGATCAATCGATCGAAGCAGATCTTGGATTCCACCGTTATTGCCGGCACCGAAGATTTTGACGTCTCCATTCTCGAGAATCAGGCCGTACTCCACCGTGTACCAGTAGAAAAGTCCGATGAGATCGAGCAGTTCTTCGTCTTGCGCCTCGACCGCTGCCTCAGCGGCCTTGCCAATGCCCACCGAAAGCTCGCAGAACGGCTCGTGCATGAACATCGGTGCATGACCTCGAAGTTCGTGCAGGATGTCAGGCTCAGGGGTGAAGAACGGGTAGGATGGATGCCGAATATAAGGTGTCGAGCGCATCACTCGATTCTGGAGCATCGGCAGGAACTCGGACTTGTCGAGGAGGCCTCCTACGGGCGCAAGCAAGAAGCCAGTCGACTCTTCCATCCTCTTCGAAACGTCGTCCAGTTGAGGCACGCGATCCAGCGGGAGCCCAAGCGCTTCTCGACCCTCTAGATATGCCGTCGACGAGTATCGATCCTGCAACGTGATGAGGATCTCCGAGACCAGTCGCCAGTTCTCGTGCTCTTCTTCGGTGTATTCGTATCGAGGAATCTTCGGCCAGGCTCTCTCGGACTGTTCGATCAACGAGTCGACTCTCTTCCGATAATCTTCATCGTGGGCGCCCGGGTAGTCGGTCTGCACGATGCTGCCGTACTCGTTGGTGTTGAACGCTACGTCTTCCAAAAAGTCTCGGTTTCTTCGCATGGTCTCTCCCGTCGAACTGCTCGCCGCGCCAACGCCTCCCCGCGCGGTCGACGAGTCGAGTTTCGTATCATGAGCCGCAACATATCGAAGACGGCGTCAATGTCCAGCGTATGTAGCAGAAACGATTCGATAAGCCTCTGCATTTCGTGAAGGCCCATCGTTTCCGCAGAAGAACGCTGAATTCAGAATCGGGAGAGACCAGCTTGCATCTCAGCCATGTCGAGTTTACCCAACATGGAACGCGTCATGGGAAAAATGGTTGAAGGGGTCTGGAAAACAGATTGGTACCAATCCGATGAGGACGGGAGCTTCAATCGCCCCGACACGGTATTTCGAGGCTGGGTGAAGGCAGACGGAAGCACTGAATTTGCTCCTGAGGAAGGGCGCTATCATCTTTACGTCGCGTGGGCATGTCCCTGGGCCCACCGCACGCTCATTACGCGCAAGCTCAAAGGGCTCGAAGACGCAATCGACATATCTGTCGTGCACTGGTTCATGGCTGACGAGGGGTGGGAGTTCAAGCCTGAGGTGGACGGCTGCACACCCGACCATCTCTTCGGGTCCGACTATTTGCGTCAGGTCTACTCCAGCGCCGACGAAGAATACACAGGGCGAGTTACCGTTCCCGTGCTCTGGGATAAAGAGACCCAGACCATCGTTAATAACGAGTCGCGCGAGATCATTCGGATGTTCGACCACGAATTTTCAGAGCTCGCGCAGAACGACATTGATCTCGCTCCGCCAGAGCTCGTCGACGAGGTCGAGGAGTTGATCACGGCGATTTACGAACCCGTGAATAATGGCGTGTATCGGTGCGGCTTTGCGACCTCTCAAAAGGCGTATGAGAAAGCCGCGACCGAGCTCTTCGAGGCTCTCGATCATTGGGAAGAAGTCCTCTCCGAGCGGCGCTATCTCTGCGGCAGCCAGTTCACCGAGGCAGATATCTGTCTTTTCGCGACATTGCTTCGATTCGACCCCGTCTACTTCACGCACTTCAAGTGCAACGTGCGCCAGATTCGCGACTACCCGAACCTCTGGAACTACACCAAGGATATTTATCAGATGCCCGGCATCACCGAGACTTTGAATCTGGACCACACCAAAAAGCACTACTATGCATCCCACGAGACGCTAAATCCTACGCGGATCGTGCCGGTTGGGCCGGATATTGACTATTCGACACCGCATGATCGCAGTCGGCTGGGCTGAAAGAAAACGGGGCTTTTCCCCGCGAGTCGGTCTTGGTCGCCTGACCAGATCGTCGAGCGCTTGCACCCGCCGTGCGAAAGACACTACGTTCGCCCGACGGTTCGACCCCTCTTGATGGATTCCGCATGAGCACCGAAAAACGTCATCCGCTCAGGCGACTCTTCGACTACGCAGGCCATCATCGTTCACGCGTCTGGTTGGCCTTGAGCGCGTCAGTCCTCAACAAAGTCTTCGACCTGGCCCCGCCCGCGCT
>CAYFTY010000282.1:0-6043 GCA_964346045.1 uncultured Bradymonadales bacterium
GGCTTTGCTTTTGTCGACCATTCGTCGGCCATCGAATTTCCCGTGCGCATTCTGGCCGGCTCTCGAGACCAGCAGGTATCGGTGGATGCGATTCATCACACCCGCGAACTCATCGGCGGCAATGCCTCGGTGCGTGTGTTCGGACGCGAGCACGGGGAGCATGACCACTACGGGCATTTCGATCTCATCCTGGGCCGGCGGGCTCGGGTCGAGGTCTGGCCCGAGATCGCATCATGGCTCGAGGAATGAGTAGCATGCATGCCACAGATCGACGGTCCGATGGGGTCAATTGACTGGGGCGCGCGCAGCACAACTGCGTTCAAACACCTACATGTGGGCCCAAAACACACCTTTGCGTGCCCGGCACGCTCGTTGCAAATACATGAGGTCGCCCCGGGATGAACACGCAGGTGACCCATGAAGCTCCGAATTTGGATTCTACTTTCGACATTGCTCTTCATCTCGGCTGCCTGCGACCTGGGATTCATGACGGTCGACTACGGAGACGATCCCAATGGTGAGAACGGAACCGTCCCCGGGCAGCAGAATCCCGGCGACCCATCCGCCCCGGTGGATCCCGCAGACCCTTCTGAGCCCTCCGGACCGCCTGCGATTCTCAACCACGCGTCTTTCGGTGAACGTTGTGTGGACGGCGGATTGACTCGCTACCTGGTGCTCTCGGATACGCCGGTCGACTGCGCTGCCCATGCTCAGGCCATCGATGCGGTCAGCACAGCGGGTAGCACCTCGCAAGCGGTCGTTCTCGAACTCGATGCCATCGATGGACCGCAGACGTTCGAGTACTGCGCTTCAACAGGAAATTGTCAGACGGTCTCGCTGAATTTCGACCTGCAGGATAGCGGGGCCGCACTTTCGGGAAGTTGGACCGGGGCTCCACAGGGCGAAGAACAAACGATTCCTTTCACAGCGACTGATTGCGACTACGACTCCGCTGTCGCGCCGCTGCCTTCCGAATCGCTCGCCACGGATATCTCCATTGACGAAGTCTCGGTCTATCAGGGTGTCAAGGTGCCGATCGTTGCCGACGGCGAGCCTCTAAACGATCGCAACGCGCCCGTGATTGCCGCCCGCCCTGGCGTCGTGCGTGTGTTCGTCGAACCCGATGCTGCATGGCGGCCGCGCGAGCTGTTGGCCCGGCTCACACTCGATGGCGAGGTCTACGAAGAGCGGATTACGCCGCAGGAAGTTTCGTCTGAGATGGAGGGCGAGAGCACCGTCAATTTCACCTTCGAAGCCGGCGAGATACCTGTCGAGGCCGAGGTTTCGGTCGAGCTCTTCGAAGCCCAGAGTTGTTCGGTCGCTGGCGGAACCTTGCAACAACCTCGGGTTCCCGAAAGCGGAACCCTTGCGCTGCAGTCTCGCGAGATCGGGACGATGCGCATCATGCTCGTGCCCATCGAGTACGAGGCCGATGGCTCAAATCGAGTACCCGACCTCGGACAGGCTGCCGCCGAGCGTTTTCGACAAAAAGCATTGAGTCATTTCCCGGTCGAAGACATCGACCTCACCGTTCGTGAGCCGGTCTCGACCAGCATCGGTCTATCGCCGGGCGGGCAGGGCTTTGGCGACATGCTGAATTTTTGTCTGAACGTCCGAGCGCAGGACAATCCGGATCCCGAGGTCTACTACTACTGCGTGATTCAGCCGGCCGACAATCGTCAGTCTTTCTGTGGCGGCGGATGCGTTGGCGGAGTTGCGCCCGTGCCCGGAGCCAATAACACGCAGGCGCGAGGGGGTATTGGCATTGGTTTCAACGGAGGCGGCGAAGACGTATTCGTTCACGAAATTGGTCATACTCTGGGGCGGCCCCACTCTCCATGTGGAGGAGCTGCAGGCGCCGATCCCAATTATCCCTATTCACAGGGCGCCATCGGCTCGTGGGGGTACGACATCCTCACCGGTCAGCTCTTCCAACCCGATGCGCGCGCAGACTTCATGGGCTACTGCAATCCGAGCTGGGTGAGCGACTATACCTACGCGCAGATTTTTGAACGGCTCGAAGATGTACTCATGACCCAGTCCCTGCGCTCGCTTGGTTCCGAAGAAAACTGGCGCACCGCTGTGATTCAGGACGGTGAGATCCAGTGGGGCGACGACCTCACGCTTCGTACTGATCCCGCAGGCGTTGAGACACATGCTCTGCTGCGCGGAATCGACGGCTCGGTCATGAACGAGCCACGCGTCTATGTGACTCCCGTTGCGGATATCGATGCGGTGCTTTTGACCGTAGAAGATTCGGCTGTTTCGGGTGATGTAATCGAGATCCCCGGCATGGGGCAGTTTCCGATTCAATGAGTGAGATTCATGATGGAGAAGTACGCTCTATTATTCGCCCTCACATTCCTCATGGCCTGCACAGGATCGCTCGATGGCGATCAGTCATCCGAGCCAGATTTTGTCGACCCTGGTACCGGGGACATGTCGGACGACGAGAAGACACCCGACGCCGGCAACTCGCCGTCTGAGGATACCGGAATGATGGTCGACATGGGCACGCCGCCGCCGCCGCCGCTGGACATGGCGGATGGGCCCGATCTCACCGAGGAACCCTTCGAGCCAGTCGCCTGCGAGGGCACGAGTCTTGGCGATGATTTCACGATCGCCCCCATCGCGGGGACCACTCCCTCGCTCGACATGCAGGCCGCGGGGACGAGCAATGGTGGCGCTATCGTCGCGTGGCGGAACGGCCCTGATATTTCGCTCACCCACGTGGATGGAGCGGGCGAGGTCGTTGGCACGATGAGCACGCCCGGGACGGGCATCTATGGCGTTGCGGCCCATGAGAGTGGGCGCGCTGTCCTGGTCTCGCGTGGCTCGGATATACTCGCTCTCGTGATCTTCGATGCCAACGGAAACCCGGTCTTTGACGAGACTGTGATCGGTGACGTCGATCATTCCGTGACGAATAACGAGTGGTTTGGTTCACAGATTCGAGCGGGCCGGCTGATCTGGACCGGGACCCAGTGGGCGGCGTATTTCACCGTTCAACGCCTCTGGGATGATGGGATTGCACACTACGGCGACCAACTGCGCCTCTACGAGCCCGACGGATCGTCGTCTCAGACGCTCTGGGGATGGGGCTGCAGTCACTCGATGGACGTTCGGCTATCCCACAACGGTAGCGGGCTGGGCGCAGTGTGCAGCTCAGATTGCTATCCGTCGAAAGGAGTTCATTTCAACCATCGTGGCGGCATGCTCTGGCCCGACGAAACCGGCTCGGACTGTCGGGGAGGCTATGGTACGACAGTCGGCGCCAGCATCCCGTTCGATGGCGGATTCTGGGCTGCGTTCACGGCGATTGATGACCGCGATTCAGCCGATGTCGCCATCGCGAGGATCGACGGAAATGCGATTGGAGACCCGGTGTGGTTGACGGCCGATGCCGAACGTGACGGTTCACTCAATGGCGCCAACTTCGGTGATGACATTGTCATCGCCTGGACCACGGGGCAACAAAACCAATTCGTCGTTGCCAGTGGAACCGATGGCGCGACCCTCGAGGGGCCGGTGAGTATTGCAGGCGTCGACCTGCCGCGGTCGAGCGATTTCTTCAATTTTGCAAATGGAGACGTGGGGTGGGTGCAGCCGAGCGAAACCGGAGAAATCGGGCTCGCCCGACTGCGTGATTGCGACTGATCAGTCCACGTACACGACCCCGTTCATCGAGGTCGTGCGTATGCCGCAAAACATCAGGATAGTCTCGAGCCCTATCGAAGGTGATCGATACGCTTGTGTCGCCCATCACTCCGCCCCCCGCGACATAAACACACAGAAACGGCCCGCTCGGCGGGCCGATGTTTGTACCTGAGTGTGCAGGTTCATTGTCCTCACGCTCTGTGGATCGAAGCCCGACTCGGGAAGCTCGTGTGCCAGGGCCATCGAAAAGCATCCGGCGTGCGCCGCCGCGATCAGTTCTCCGGGGTTGGTGCCCTCACCAGTCCTCGAGGTCTGGCCGGCAGGAATTCACGGGTCAGTCGAGCGAGCCGTCGACTCCATTCTCGGCGACTAGTTCTTTGAGATCTTCGCCGTTGGCGAGCTGATGCACCGTCTCTTCGCGTCTTGCGCTCATCACGAGTGCGATCATGGCGTTGAATGAACAGAAGCCGATGATGGCGAGGGCAGCCATGGTGAAGGGTGCCTGCAGCGAAAAGACGACGGCAATCATGCACACGAGCGTCGTCAATCCGGCGCCTGACGCGAGGACAAGTCTCGATCGAACGCCCCGTTGGGCTGTGTTTCTTTCGGTTTGCATGGGCTCGTAGAAACCACCGCGCTGCACGTCTCGGCGGTGGAATCGCCGGCGTCGACGCTTTTCACTCGGACGCTCGCGTCTTCCGTGAATCTGACTGTGGTGTCTTCGCGTTCGTCGCATCGGAACCTCGTGCCCAAGCATAGCTGGCCGGGCGACGACATAAAAACGGCCGGTGGGGGTTCGTAGATTCCCATCTTGTCGAAAAGCCCGGGGTGGCGGTATCAAAGACGGGTCTTCAAAGAGGTACGTCGATGCATATTACCAGCTATGGTGCGGCAGACGGTGTCACGGGTTCCTGCCATCTACTCGAGGTTGCTGGAGAGCATATCCTGCTCGACTGCGGTCTCTTTCAGGGCGGTAAATCGAGCCGCGAGAAAAATCACGCAGAATTCGAATTCAACCCCGAGCTCGTGCATACCTTGATCGTCAGTCACGCCCATCTCGATCACATCGGTCGCATTCCGCTCCTCTACAAAGCGGGATTTCGAGGGCGCATCATCTCGACGCGGGCAACCTTCGAACTCGCCCGAATCAGCCTGATGGATTCCGCGAGCCTGATGTCGAGTAAGGCCGAGCGCAAGAATCGAAATCGGTCGATCGATGAGCGAGAGGAGCCTCTCTACGACGAAGATGACGTCTTCGAGGTCCTCGATATGTGGTCGACATTCGTCGAGTATCATAAACCTTTTTCGGTCACGGACAGCGTAGAAGCGACTTTCTACGACGCCGGCCACATCCTTGGTTCGGCTTTCATCGAACTCAAACTCGACGAAGACGGCGAAGAGGTTTCATTCGTGTTCTCGGGTGATATCGGAAACCTGGACAAGCCGATCATCAAAGACCCCGAGACCGCACCGACCGCCGACGTCGCAATGGTCGAAACCACCTATGGTGATCGGGATCATCGCCCCTTCGACAAAAGCATCGAGGAGCTCGAAGCGGCTATCTGCGAGACATGGGATCGTGGCGGAAATGTAGTGATTCCAACCTTCGCTCTCGAGCGCGCCCAGGAACTTCTCTACGTGCTCTACACGGCGTGGCGCGACGGTCGGATTCCCGAGAAGGTCAAAATCTTTCTCGACAGCCCCATGGCGATCAGCGCGACGCGTATCTTCGAACGACATCCCGATCTCTACGACTCCGAAGCGCTCGAGCTGAAGGGGCGCGGCGAGACCCCGTTTCATTTTCCACGCCTTGCCTACACCCGCGAGACGCGAGAATCGATCGAAATCAATCGGGTCAGCCGTGGCGGTGTGATTCTGGCCGGCAGCGGCATGGTTACGGGCGGCCGCGTCTTGCATCATCTGATTCGCAACCTACCGCGATCTGAATGCAGCGTCGTATTCTGCGGCTTCCAGGCGTATGGCACGACGGGGCGGTATATCGTCGACGGAAATGATTTCGTAAAACTCTACGGCGAAGTCGTGCCCGTCGAGGCGAAGATCTACACCATCAACGGGTTTTCGGCGCACGCCGGGCAGCGCGAGCTCACGGACTGGGTTCGTAACACGGGCGCAAAGACCTGTCTGCTTGTGCATGGCGAAGACGACGCACAGGAAACCTTCGCCAAACACGTTATGGCTCAAACGCAGGTCGGGGCGGTCCACGCGATGCAGTTCGGTGAGGCTGTCGACCTCATAGAAGCCGCAAAGAACAACCGGCGTTGAGTTGCTGCAAGCTCTTCAAAAGGCCAGGGCTGCAGACGCCTGCGCCCACCTCGGCCAGGCCAGCTAAACCCTTCTGGCCTTTGCGAAGCGAATCAAAGACTTC
>CAYFTY010000283.1:0-6029 GCA_964346045.1 uncultured Bradymonadales bacterium
CGGCGCAACCAGATTCCCAGGCTATCCGGTCTCGCGGTATTGTTGGTTATCGCCGAGTTGGCTAGTGGGCAGCTGGGGGCTCTTCGCCTTTGTATTTGTAGTACCCCCTGGTGGCAACTTTGACGACGCCATAGATGATCGCGCCGCCAATCAGGCCCACGAGACCATTGAGCAACGTCGCGGCGAGCCATCCCACGCTGCCGGCTGCTTCTTCGGCGGCAATCACGAGGTGGTGGATGGGGCCGATGCCGTGGGCGAGGATCTGACCACCGACCAGAAACATGGCGATGGTGCCGGCGACGCCCAGAAAACGCATGAATTTTGGGGCTGCGGCGAGGATGAAATCGCCAAGCTTATCTTTGAATGTGTCGTCGGGGCTGTTCTGCACCAGGTGCACCCCGACATCGTCGATTTTGACGATCCCGGCGACCAATCCGTAGACGAACAGCACCATCAGGGCTGCGATCGCGGTGAGCACGCCGAGTGCAGTTGCGAACGTCGCATCCTCGGGCACGGTGCTCAGCGCGATCACAATGATCTCGGCCGAGAGGATGAAGTCTGTGCGCACAGCCCCTTTGATCTTCTCTTTTTCGAACTCGACCATGTCGACTTCGGGGTCCGCCAGCGCCTTATGTACCTTTTCTTTATCGTCTTCGCTCTCTTTGTCGCCCGAGAGTTTTTCGAGCACCTTATGGAAGCCCTCGTAACAGAGAAATCCGCCGCCCAGCATCAGAAGCGGCGTAATCGCCCAGGGAATAAATTGGTTGATGGCGAGGGCCGCCGGCACGAGGATGAACTTGTTGACGGTTGCGCCTTTGGCGACCGCCCAGATCACAGGAAGCTCTCGCTCGGCGGCAATTCCGGTGACCTGTTGTGCGTTGAGAGCGAGGTCGTCTCCGAGCACGCCGGCCGTCTTCTTGGCGGCGACTTTGGTCATGACGCTTACGTCATCGAGCAGCGTCGCAATATCGTCGATGAGGGTGAGTAGGCTTGTCCCTGCCATAGTCTTTAACCTTGGATGCTCAGAGATTGAGTGGCCCGCCGCGCTCGACGGCGCGTTGATAAGCCGGCCTGCTGTGTATCCTTTCGAGAAACTCGCTGATTTCTGGGTATCCGTCCAGCTCGTCACTCGATTCGGCCGCCTCGAGCGGGAAACTCATCTGCACGTCGGCGCCACTGAAGGCATCGCCTGCAAACCACTCGTTATCGCGCAGGTGCGACTCCCAAAAGTCGAGCTGCAGCTTGATTTCCGGACCGGTGTACTCGCTGTACATCAACGTCGAAATCGTCTTGGTGACGGGCTTCGCCAGCATCGGCCCCTGTTTGACCATCTCGGTAAAGAGAAGTTTGATCAGAAAGGGGGTCATGGCTGAGCCCTCGGCATAATGCAGCCAGTATCGATACTCATAGAAGGCATCGGTGCCCGGGTCGGGCCGCAATTGAGGCCCGAAATGGTCAATCAGGTACTCGACGATTGCGCCCGACTCGGCAATCGTGCGTCCTTCATGCTCGATCATCGGCGCCTTTCCCAACGGATGGATCTCACGCAATGCATCAGGCGCACGCTTCGTCTTCTTGTCGCGCTTCCATTCGTGGAGCTCGTATTCGACCTCGAGTTCTTCGAGAAGCCAGAGAATTCGATGCGAACGACTGTCTTCGAGATGGTGTACTATGAGCATGAACAAAACCGCAGGTAGAGGGGACGAGGCATTAGACGACAGCCGGCCCTACCCGTCAAATGACGAGCAGGGCCTTCATTTCGCGTAGACGAGTCTGGTCGCCACGCTCCATGGCGATTTCGGCGAAAAGGCTCACATCAGGCCGGTTGATCGTCGCGATGGCGCGAACTTCGTCTTCCTCAATGTACGCCGCGGGCATCGGATGGTTTCGCCGGCGAGTTCGGCATCATGGGCAGGATGTAAAGGCATCTCATGTCACCGATGCCGCAGGATCTCACGCCAGAGATGGTTCAGACGCGTCGAGATCCAATCGTGTGTGGCGTGCATCGCATCGAGTGGCTCGAGTCCATGGATGGCCGGGCCAAAATGTACGTGTACGTTCACCGCGGGCTGTCTGAACCGCTCTGTGAAGTGTTCGAGAAACGATTCATCGCCCCACGCGTCGTCTGGATCGGCGTATTCGAGTGCAACCGGCAGGATGGGCACCCCCGCTTCACAGGCAACCTCAAAGGATCCGATGCGAAATTCCTCGCATCCCGGGCCGCGGTAGGTCGTGCCTTCGGGAAATACCACGACCGTATGTCCAGCTTCGAGCAGCTCGCGCATGATGCGGCGGGCTTCTTCGCGGCTATTCTTGGCCTTTCGGTCAACGAATATCGTTCCCGCCCGCACGGCGGCGCGCCCGAGGACGGGCCAGTCTGCAACATCGCCTTTGGCCAGAAAGCAGCAGGGCGTCGCTGCGAGTAGCGCGATGATGTCGATATACGAGCGATGATTCGAGATGAGCAGCGCGCCCGGGTTTCCGGCCGCTTCGCCTTCTTTGTGCAGCGCCAACCCCATGCCGTCGAGCAAAACCCGGGCCCATTCGTTGGCCAATATATTCATGTGCACCTGCTCGACCTCGTCGGGGACGCGCCGCAGGTGCGTGGTCGTGAGGCCTACGAACGCGGCGAGGCGTTTGGCCATACGGGCCGAGCCGACCGGATCTCGGGCAGCCTTGACGAACGGGTGAGTAAGGAGGGCTTCTCTGCGTGACATGATGCGGATCTATCGCAAAGTTATTCTCGTCTCAATCATCGCCGCGCACTCGAAAAAAGGGGGCGCGGGCGAGAACCAGGATCTGCAGGGCCACCGGCGAAGTTACTGCAACAACGAGCGAGGTGCTTCGTGCAAAGCCCGGCGGATCCCAGAAAATCAGGAGCGTCGAAACTCCCGCGCCCACCATGGCCCAGCCCCATGCGCCAAAGGCTCGACGCTTCCACACGGATTCATGATCGAACCAGCGTCTGCGCATCACCCAGAGCACGATACTCGAAAAAGACGCGAGTAAGGCACCGAAGACGAGGCATACAAATAAGGCGGCGACGAGTGCCTCCCTGGGTGGCAAGCTTCCGAACGTATACATGGCTTCTAAAGTATAGGATCGCTCTGCGGGATCGGCGAGCACGATCCCCCTGGTTGACGCTGATGCGAGAGGGTTTACAACCTGTGGACAGGATCCGAGTTGAATCCGGGAGTGAAAAACTCGCCGATCTATGAGAAACCTAATTAGAGACGTTCAATCACTCCATTTTCCACAAACGCAGAAGGAAGAAATGCGCGACGACTATCTCAATCTCATCGACGGAGCCCGTATGCCGATTGTCGGCCTGGGCACTTGGAAATCCAAGCCTCGGGAGGTTTACAATGCGGTACGTGAGGCCATTCAGGTCGGCTATCGTCATTTTGACTGTGCCGCGATTTACCAGAACGAAAAAGAGATCGGTCGCGCATTTCAGGATGCGACAGATGCCGCAGAAATCCTGCGCGAGGACATCTGGGTGACCTCGAAGCTCTGGAATGATTCACATCGGCCCGAGCACGTGCGTGAAGCGCTCGAGCGCACGCTCTCGGACCTGCGACTCGAACGGCTGGATCTCTATCTGATCCACTGGCCGGTCGCCTTTAAGCACGGTGTAACCTTCCCCCAGTCCAATGACGAGTACCTCACGCTCGATGAAGTACCGCTTCGCGAGACCTGGGATGCGCTGGTTGATCTGAAATGGGAGGGCAAGATTCGCCACGTCGGTGTCTCCAATATGGGCATCGAATGGATCGAGCATCTCAAAGACATCGAGCTGCCGGCCGTCAATCAGGTCGAATGCCATCCGCATCTGCAGCAAAACGAGCTTCTCGAATACTGCAAAGAACATGAGATCCTGCTCACGGCCTATTCTCCGCTGGGCTCCTCGGATCGGCAGAATCGAAAAGACGATGAGCCACCCCTTCTCTCGCATCCGGTGATCGAAGAGATCGCTGACGACATAGGCGCCTCGACCGCACAGGTCTTGCTCGCCTGGGCGATGCAGCGAGAGACTGTCGTGATTCCCAAGTCGGTCACACCGGCGCATATCGCAGCGAATTACGATGCGATTCAGCTCGAACTCGAAGACGAGCATATGGCGAAGATCGCCGAGCTCGACAAAGGGTATCGATACGTCGACGGCTCGTTCTTCTGTAAAGAAGGCTCGCCGTACGAGGTCGAAGATATCTTCAAATGAAAATGGGTGAGCGCGAGCTCACTCGAAAGGGATCGAAATCTCAGGGCTTCCCTCGAGCCATTCCGGCACAGGGAAGCCTTTTTTATGTCTGAAATCTGCATTCCAGAGCTGGCTCTGATAGCGGCTTCCATGGTCGCAGAGGATGGTCGTGATCGTATGCCCCGGCCCCATTTCTTTTGCGAGGCGAATTGCCCCGGCGACATTTACGCCGGCCGAGCCGCCCAGCACGATTCCTTCGTGGCGTGCGAGATTGTCGAGCACTTCGATGGCTTCGTGGTCGGGGATGCGAAACGACGTGTCGACGATCGAGCCGTCGACATTTCCAGTCACGCGTCCCTGACCGATTCCCTGCGTGACCGAGCCGCCCTCGACGTCTGATTCGAGTTCACCGCGTGTGAAATAAGCGTGCATTTTGGCGCCGTGAGGATCAGCGAGCGCGATCGTGACGTCTTGGTTCTGCTCTTTGAGATAGATGCCGGTGCCCGAGAGGGTTCCGCCGGTACCGATTGCCGAGACGAAAGCGTCGACCTTGCCTTCGGTATCACGCCAGATCTCAGGGCCGGTGCCTTCGATATGGGCCTGACGATTGGCGAGGTTATCCCATTGATCGGCGAGGAACGCTCCCATTTCGCCTGCCAGGCGACGGGCGATGTGCTGGTAATTATTCGGATTTGCATACGGTACGGCGGGTACCTGCACCAACTCGGCCCCGAAGAGCCGAAGCATGTCTTTCTTTTCCTGGCTCTGGGTTTCTGGAATCACGATCACGACGCGATAGCCTCGAGCTTTTCCGACCATGGCAAGTCCGATCCCGGTATTGCCGGCCGTGCCTTCGACGATGGTGCCTCCCGGCTCGAGCTCACCGCGTTCTTCGGCGTCGAGCACCATGAATTTTGCAGCCCGGTCTTTGACCGACATGCCTGGATTCAGCCACTCAGCCTTGCCCAGGATGCGACAGCCGGTCTCTTTGGACGGGCCGACAAGCTCGATGAGCGGAGTGTTCCCGATCGCGTCGACGATGTCTTTTTGTACACGCATTTATTCTTCCTTCTTTCCGGTCGGTCGGTGATAGATTTTGGAGCCCGGGGGAACGCTTCGCATCAGCCATACATTGCCGCCGATGATGGAGCCTTCGCCCACGACGGTCTCGCCACCCAGGATCGTCGAGCCGGCGTAGATCGTGACTCGATCCTCGAGGGTAGGGTGTCGTTTGATACGTTTGTCGACGTCGTGGGGTAAGTTTGGCCCCACAGAGAGCGCGCCCAGGGTGACCCCCTGATATATCTTTACTTCGTTGCCGATGTCGCTCGTCGCGCCGATCACGACGCCGGTACCGTGGTCAATGAAGAAGCGCTTGCCGATCCTCGCGGCCGGATGAATGTCGATTCCGGTGCGGGTGTGGGCGTGCTCCGTCAGGATCCGTGGGATCATGGGGACCCCGGCCTGGTGCAGTCGATGGGCGATTCGATAGGCGGTGACCGCGATGATGCCCGGATACGAGAAGACGATCTCCTCGAGACTCGCCGCCGCGGGGTCGTTCTCGTAGGCTGCTCGGACGTCTCCGTAGAGCGTCTGCCGCAGCTCGGGCAGGCCTTTCAAGAATTCGTGGACCAACTCGCGGCACCAGCCGGGTTCTCGTTTCTCAGCTTTGGGCCTGTCTCGGTCCTGCCACTTTGCGGCGCGCTCGATCTGCCCGCAGAGCATTTCCTGTGCGGGCATCAGGTGTTCGGCCAGGGCGACGCGCAGCGAGCTTTTGTCGACACGACGGGTCGAGAAGAACCCCAGAAAGAGCAGATGCTGCAGGTGTCCG
>CAYFTY010000284.1:0-6012 GCA_964346045.1 uncultured Bradymonadales bacterium
AATCGCAAGGATCTCGACCCTGAAGTCATCCTCGATCGTTGCTGGCTCGCGATGCTCAATGAGTGCGCCTACTGCCTGCAAGAAGGGATCGCTTCGAGTCCGCGCGATATCGATATCGGCGTGATCTTTGGTCTTGGCTTTCCGCCCTTCCGCGGAGGCATCTGCCGCTACGCCGACAAGGTGGGGATCCACACGGTCGTCGACAAACTCAACCGCCTGGCCGACCAATTTGGCGAGCGGCTCAGGCCCGCGCAAATCCTGGTCGACATGGCCGAGAAAAACGAGAAGTTCTACACGGAGAAGGGGTAAAAGATGGCGAAGAACACACCGAGTCTCGGCGGCGATGATCGCATCGCCATCATCGACGGAACCCGAACTCCCTTTGTCAAAGCGTGGAGCGAGTACAAGGACCTCAATGAAGCAGACCTCACGCGAATTGCAGTCAACGAACTCGTCAATCGCGTCGGGATCGACCCCGCTGAAATCGACGAGTGCATCGTGGGTTGCGTATCGGCGCCGATGAACGGCCCAAACGTAGCGCGAGAGGTCGTGCTGCGCAGTCAGTTGCCCAACGAACTCCCTGCCTACACGGTACAGATGTATTGCGCATCGAGCGGTGTCGCGGCCATGAACGCAGTCGGTGATTTGCTTTCGGGAATCGCCGACACGGTGCTCGTGGGCGGTGTCGAGTCGATGAGCTCGGCCCAGGCGCGCATCAGCCTGAATCTCTCGCATGCGCTCAATGACGCTTCGCGGGCTCGAACGGCGGCCGACCGACTCAAGGCTTTTTCAGACCTCACTCTGGCCGACCTCAAGCCCGACGTCCCTTCGATCGCAGAGCCGACGACCGGAAAGTCGATGGGCGAGACGGCCGAGGATATGGCCAAAGAATACGACATCTCGCGCACGGATCAGGATGCATATGCCGAAATGACGCACCATCGCGCCGCAGAAGCCTTTGAGAAAGGCTACTTCCCCGAAGTCGTGACGGCGATCGTAGGCGACGATTTCGATGTGGTCGTCGAGCGCGACACGATGGTTCGCGCTGATACGAGCGTTGACAAAATGAGCAAGCTACGACCGGTCTTCGACCGTAAGCATGGCTCGGTGACGGCCGCAAATTCATCACCGCTGACCGACGGAGCATCGGCCGTGCTGCTGATGCGGGAAAGCAAGGCCAAAAAGCTCGGTCTGAAGCCCCGGGCATTCATCAAGTCGCAGGCCATCGCAGCGCTCGACCTGACGAAATATGCGATGCTGCTCGGTCCCACGTTCGCGACGCCTCAGGCACTCAGCCGCTCCGGGCTCACGCTCGATGATATGGCGCTGATCGAAATTCACGAGGCGTTCGCAGCCCAGGTGCTTGCCAACCTCAAGATATGGGATTCCGAGGAACTCTGTGAGGAGCTCGGTCTCGAAAAGATCGGCCACGTCGACATGGACAAAGTCAACGTCCACGGCGGCTCGATTCCCATTGGTCACCCCTTCGGTGCGACCGGAGCCCGCCTGCTCATGCAGCTCGCAGGCGAGCTCGAGCGACGCGACGAGAATTATGGACTGGCCTCAGCCTGCGCCGCGGGGGGTCTCGGCTTCTCGATGGTTCTAGAGAGGTAGTCCTGAGTGAGCTCGTCGGTAGACCGCCCTCCGCTCGTCTACGCACGCATTTGCTGCCCTGGTCCCCGAGCCGAACGCATCGGGGAATGCAACGTTCTCTGTGGACACAGGCTACATATACCTTAGGGAGCGCACTGAAATCCCGATGCGACTCGAACTACATCGCATGGTCAATGGTCTATCTGGACAGGTGTGCATGTCGGGCCGGGGCCGGATGCACCGGATCGACCCGGGCTGAAGCTACACGAGCGAGCGCTGACGGTGACGAAGGAACTTGCTGTGCGAGCGTTCGACCGTCAAAGAGGCCCTACATGTACTCATGCCGACACGGCGCCCCACGAGTAATTCCTCGGCCAGCAAGCTGGCCTCAGGGGACGTCGGCGCTCGAAACCAGCGATCTTCAGTGAATCGCTCGTTTTTGCAGGGCGCGTTCGGCGAGCTTCGCGAGATCTTCGTCGCTGCTGGAGGCGAGCGATTCGAGCAGCCTTTGCGCGTTCTCATGCTCGACCCATCGCAGCCCTCGTACCGACCATTCGCGGACCTCTTGATTCTTGTCCTTCAGCCCCTTCTCGAGTTGAGACACCACGCGCTCGGGTGATACCGAAGCCATCCCGCGGCCCAGCGTGTAATACGCCATGCGACGAATCTCGGGGTTTGCATCGCCCGTGATGTCGACCAGTGCCGAGAACGATCTAGCATCGGGAAAGAGACTCAGCAGCGAGACCGCGCGCTGACGCGTCCAGATCACGCCGGCCTGGTTCTTGGCCGCCTCGATGAACTCGTCCTGTGCGTTCGGAATGAACTCCTCGACGCTCTTGCGGTCCGGAACGACCTCGTAATTGGTCAAGACCGTCTCGACCCGCTGCGCGATCTCAGCGTCGCTCAGCCCTGAATCCTGGGCGATGGCGATATTCGACACGGCGAGCGTGGCGATGATGATAATCGTTTGTACGAAGCGCATTACTGACCTCCTTCGTGACGTACCCATGGATTCAGACGCATGACCTGCCCCTGAGATTCAGTCAACGTGTTTCCACTACCCTGCGCATGCATCAAAAGAGTGAGGTCGTCTTCGCCTGTATCGGTGAGCTGGTCGTGGATGCGAGGCCCAAAACCGAGGTTCTGTTCGCTGGTGTGATAGAGCCCGAGGAAGTGTCCGACCTCGTGTGCGAAGACTTTGAAAAGTGGCGTCGGCGCTTCGGGCGTTCGCTTCAGAGCGAGAGCCACTCCGCTGCGAGGCGTTCCGTTTTTCCAGGCGGGCCCCGGAATATTGCCGGCGATACCGAGTAGTACACCAAAGCCGCCAAATTGGCCGCCGATCGCAAGGTCATCGCAGAAGAAAATATTGACGCCCGGAGGCGCATTAGCTGAGAGTTTGAACATCTCGTTGAGGTCACTTCCTGGCTGGCCGGCGTCTTCGATCACCTGAAAGCGCTCGTCGATATCGTTGTAGGTGATATTGCCGAGCTCGATATTGGCCTGCTCGTAAAGAAAGTTCACATCATCGAGAACCTTCTGAAAATCGGCATCGGTCTGAGCAGTCTCAGCCGTGAGACCATCGGCTCCCGTGAAGAAAAGATTGACGTCCAGAACCCCCGTCGTCGGCTCGGCGGGTGCACGCTTGGCGAGCACCCAGACGTCGACCTGCCCCGAATAGGGCATGAAGTTGAATTGCGAACGTTCAAAAGCATAGACCTTGACCGTATGGGTGCCGGGCACGAGCTCGACCCCCGGATGCCCTGGCATGAGCGCTGCGAATGCGCCCTCGGCTGCGGTCACTCGCTGGGCACAGCCCAGACAGAGCTGCGGAGAACCTTCGTCACTGGAAATCCAGTTCTGCGTGACGACATCTACGCCATCGCCCTGGGTCCACTGGTTCAGGGTGTAGAAATACGGAGAGCTTCCGACGACCGAGACGGTTACCGAGACAGCATCATCGGGCACTTCGAAGTCAAAGGTCATCGAATCACCCGCGACCTCGAGCGTCTCCTCGAAAATTACGTCGATATCACCGCGCGGCGTGACGTTGTTGCCGCCATTATTCGCGTTGTTACCGCCATTATTCGCGACGTTATTTGCGTTGTTGCCGCCGTTATTCGCGTTATTCGTGCCGTTGTTGGCATTGTTGGTGGCGTTATTCGTGTTATTACCATCGAGCACGATTGCCGGCTCAGTGGTGTCCTCGTCGCCGCACGCCGCGAGCAGAAGGCCCGCGAGCGCAACCGGCAGAAGGAGTCGCTGAATGCGCATGATTACCTCTCGTTTATGCTTTCGTCAGCCGCGCGGACACTAGCAATCGACCACTTTGTGGTCAAATGTAGGCCCTCATGACACATGGGATTCAGATGAATGAAACGAACCAGACGATGCATTGGGACCGAGAGGTCGACGCGATTTATAAAGATACGCGTTGGATCGTGGCGCTCGAACACGCCGCCGCGGCGACTTCGACCGTTGATCGACTGCGCGAAATCGGAGCCGGCGAACCCTTTGTGATCGCCGGAGTTCGCGGCGCCGGCGACATCCCTGAGGTCGAGTACCTCGAGATTCTCGAGGTCAAAGCCAAAGGCGGCCTTCTCGACCTGTCGAGGGCCTTTGAAGATGCGCTTTCAAACCTGCCCTATCCCGTGCAGGTGAAACTCGATGCATGGGACCCCGACCGCAAAGCTCGTGTGCTCGGCGCATTCTTCGCGCGAGGCGAGCCCGTGGCCGGTCGCGAGTATTTCGGAGGCCGTCCCAAAGCCTGGCAGGCTCTCGAGGACAAGAGCGTGATCGACGCCTTCTGGGATGAGGTCGGCGTCAAGCGCGCCCCTTCGGCCATCGTCGATGCCGACCTCGAGTCGCTTCAGACCGCGCATCGCGAGTTGCATCAGGGACACGGCACGATTCAGGTCGCCGACAATCGCGAAGGATTCAATGGCGGTGCTTCTCATCTGCGCTGGGTCCGAAACGACGATGATCAGATCGAAGCCGCGGAGTTCTTTGCCGAACACGCCCATAGCGTACGGGTCATGCCCTTTCTCGAAGGCGTACCCTGCAGCATCCACGGCATTGTATTCGACGATTATGTGGCGGCATTACGTCCCATGGAAATGGTTGTTCTGAGACACGCCGAATCTTCGAAGCTCGAATATATGCGTGCAGCTTCGTTCTGGGACCCGGCAGACGAAGACCGAGAGATGATGCGCGAGATGGCACGAGAGGTCGGAGCGCATCTGCGAGAGACCCTGGAGTATCGGGGAGCATTCACCATCGACGGCGTGATGACCGAGGCCGGGTTTCGCCCGACCGAATTGAACCCGCGCTACGGCGCTGCACTCGGTGTGATGCTCTCTTCGCTGGGCCTGTCGATGACGACGCTCCTGATGCATTTTGCGCTCATCGAAGGAGTCGAAGCCGATTGGAAACCGCAGGAATTCGAAGCGCTTGTCCTCGAATCAGCCGACGAAAATCGCGCAGGCCGCGTGGGCTGCGGTGTCGAGGCCGAAGTGGAAGAGACTGAGCTCTTTTTGAGCCAGGTAGACAAAGGCTGGGACGAGGTCGAAGAGGGCTCGCATGATCTGCGCGTCAAAATCGACCCCGACGATTCAGGCGCCCGGCTCAACATCTACCTCGACCCCGAACGAATCTCTGCAGGTCCACATGTCGCGCCTCTGATCGCGAGCGTCCTCGAAGACCTCGACGAGCGGCTCGAGCTCGGGCTCTCTGGACTTCAGCCCGCCGAGAACGTGCGCTGAAATCCGAAATCTAAAGCCATTTCTCGGCCGCACGAAAAAGGTTGCCGAGAGCGCGCGGGACAATCTCGGCTGCCTGCCTCTCAAAAGAGTCGAGATGAAATGAGTGCGCGCAAACGCGCGAGTTCAGAGAGGGCAGTTCGGCTCGGGGGTGTCGCGGGCGAAAGTTCGGGTCTCGGTGACACGCCCGGTCTCACTGAACTTCTGCCACTGCCCCACCTTCACGCCACCGATGTAGCGACCTTGTTCGGCGATCTGGCGGTTCTCGTGCCACGAGGTCCACTCGCCGTGTTTTGCGCCGCAGCGAAATTCGCCCTCAGAACGTTTGCTTCCCCCGGCGTAATACGAGAACCAACGACCCTCTTTCTGATCGTCGATATATCGACCTTCGATGGCGGGCTGACGATTTGAGTGAAATTGCACGAAGCGTCCATGTCGTTTGCCATCGCGGTATTCAACGACCAGCATGCGCGCGCCGTCGGCGCCGACGCGTGTCCACGTACCGTTTCGAGCGCCGTCGACGGCCTCGCCAGACTCGACGCTCCCATCGAGGTAGGTACGCTCGACCCGGCCTTGCCGCACTCCATTCTGGTAGTTGGCGACTTCGAGGGCGCCATCCCGCCATTCTTTCCATACACCTTCGCGCCGCTCACCGACGAATTTC
>CAYFTY010000285.1:0-6007 GCA_964346045.1 uncultured Bradymonadales bacterium
ATGATGGAATCGCCCCTCTTCGGTGTAGACGCCGTATTGCATGTAGGGAGGCGCGTCACCGTAGCTGAAGAAGACAAAGTCGCCCGTGGCCGGGTCGACCTTGCTATGCGCCGAAATCAGTGTGTCGAGATTGCCGCCGAGGTCTTCGATCCCCTCGGTCTCGAGCGTCTCGAAATTCAGGGCGTAGGGCTGACCCGATTCGTACCAGAGGGCCAGAAGGCGTCCGCCGAAATAGAGGAGATCAGTATTGGCCGTGTCTTTGAGAGGGCCATGCGGCAGGTTGAAGTCGAACGGGCCGAGGACTCCGGGCCAGATACTCTCGCCTGCCTGCCTCTCGAGCTCGTAGCCCACGGTCTGAATCCATCGATTCCGATAGCGGGCCTTGCCGTCTTCGAACCAGATGCCGTGGATCATCCCGTCGCCATCGAACCAGTGATAGCGATTATTGGGAGCATGCACCGAGTTTGGACCATTACGGTAGTACGCACCGTTCAGGTCACGCGGAATCTCACCATCCACGTCGAGGTCGCTTGCCTCGATCTCGCTTTGAATCGGGGCGAAAAGCCCATGCAGGTAGGGGTTGTCGATGGCATCAATCCAATCCGGTGCGTCGTCTGGAGACCTTCCCTCGGGTGAGAGCGCTTTGGAGTAGCGTCGTGTGATTTCGAGATTCTTCATCCGTGCTCCGTGTTGGTTGCGCGCACAAGATGCCGAGGGCGGGTCGCGGCTGTCAAACGGAATGGAAGCAGTAGCCGAGGAATTTCCAGTTCGAACGATTGATCGTCCGACCTCGCTTCCGGCACTCACATCGACGCACGCGTTCGATTCGGAGCCCACCGCGTCGGCATCGTCGTTCCGCAGGCTCGCGACTTGCGATGGGCGAGTATGCCGCGTATGCAGGGCATTCCAAGTTCGCCGCTGAGGGAGCCGTGAGCACACGCGCAGGATTCGCGAAGGCCGAAATCACCGCCTGGGAGCCCGAGCTCGCAATGATGGGGTGGGGCCGCATGGACAATCGCATCGTCGGTGTCGCCGAGCCTCTTTTCGCGCGCACGATGGCGATGGAAGTGGGCGAGGCGAGATTCTACTTCGTCTGCATCGAGCTCATGGCCGTATCACACGCAATTCGAGACGAGGTGCTGGCGCGACTCGATCGCGATCATGCTGAGCTCGGCATCGGCTCTCGAGACGTGATGATGACCGCAACACATACGCATAGCGGGCCGAGTGGATACTCGCACTATTTCTTCATCAATCTGAATGGGCCCGGATTCAGCCCCACGGTCTTCGAGGCCGCGGTGAAGGGGACCGTCGACAGTATCGTTGCGGCCCATCACCGACTCCGAGAATGTGAGCTCGAGCTCGCGCGCGGCGAAATGCCCCTTAAAGAAGCGGTCGCCTTCAATCGCTCGTGGTTTGCCTACAACGAAAACGAAGACGTCGAGCCTGTGAACGAGCAGACACGGGACGAAGCGGTTGATCGCGATATGACGGTCTTGCTCGCGCGCAGCGAGGGCAGGGCGTACGGCTGCATCTCGTGGTTTCCCGTCCATTGCACGAGCGTTCATGCCGAGAACGATCGTCTGCATTCTGACAACAAAGGGCTGGCATCAGCCGACCTCGAGCGTGAGATGGGCGATGATTTCGTCGCCATATTCGCGCAGGAAGCCTCGGGCGATGTTTCCCCGAATTTTCGCTACGACGCCGCCCGCCAAAAAGTGATCGGCAAATACGATGACGATTACGAATCGGCGCAGTTCAATGCCGATGCGCAGCGCAGGCTCACGACCAATTTGATACGAGATGCCGAAGCTCCCACCTGGGACGCGATCGAGATGAGTGCTGCCGACATCGATTTTTCTGCGATCGAAGTCTCGAGCAAATTCTCGCGAATCCAGGGTGCAACCACGACGACGGGTACGCTCGGAATCTCGATGGCCGAAGGTACCGACGAAGGTCCCGGACCCATCCTGAGATTGAGGCGCATCAATCGATGGCTGACGCGTCGAAACCTCAAAAAGGGCGTCGTCGACCCAAAAATCCCGATGATCGATGTGGGTAGCGGTCTCGATGCGAGTTTCCTGGGGCGATTTTCGGTACGCGATTTCCGCATCCCTCGGCTCGACCCGACCTTTGCCTACATCAAGAAACACGTTCGTGAAGGCAGACTCGATGAGGCACCGTGGATCGCACAGGTGCTGCGGCTTCAAGTGACCCGCGTCGGCCCTCTCTTACTCGTGGGGATTCCCTTCGAGGCAAGCACCGTCGCGGGGCGTCGCATTCGGGAACTCATGCATCGACACTTCGATGTCGAACACGTGCTCGTCGTCTCCTATACGAACGGATACGCCGGATATTGCACGACCTTCGAGGAATATCGGGTGCAACACTACGAGGCCGGCTACACCCTCTTTGGCCCGCACCAGTTGGGCGGTCTATTGACCATGCTCGATGAGATGGCGCGGAATTTTCCGGCGCCGATCGATACCGACGCGACTCCATGGCAATTCGATGCCTCGGATATCGAGCGGCGGCGTTTCGAAACGCCGTGGCCGGTGCCGCGAGCGCGACCGACGTGGCAAGACCACTGATCGACGCGAGGCGGGGGCCGGGCACGCATTCTTACGTCGACGGTCATCCTGAGAGAGAAGAACCCATCCCGAGTCATGTTCGAATCGGGCTGGACTCCATAAAAAAAGCCACCCCGAAGAGGGGGTGGCTCTTTCATTCGAAGGTCGAGTGCTCAGCGTCGTCGTCGGATGCCGGCGAGGCCCAGGCCCAGAAGGAGCAGACCTGCGGGAATGGCTGTGCCCGCATCAGACGAAGAGCAACCGCCGGCCGAAGCCTTCTGACCGAATTCACGTTCGAGGCCGATCTCAGGCACGTCTTCTTCGATCACCTGAGCGATGGGCGTCTGCGATTTGCCAAGCTTCTCGAGCTTGAAGACTTCCTCGCCCGTCGTATTGGGACTCAACGCCGAAACAGTCTCGGGCAGGCCCGGATTCTCGGCGTCGGGGTTTCCACCCCAGCGGCCATAGTTCGGGTTTTCGCAGTCGACCTTACCGGTCCAGTAGTGCTTGATGAGGTAGTGCGCACGGAATTGATTCCACTCGCCTTCCTGGGTGACACCCTGTTCCATTTCGGTGGGGTCGACGAGCCCGCGGTCGTTCCACGCAGGTTGGCCGCCGACGATCCCGGGGGCTTCTCGGAAGACGAGGTCTTCACCGACGGTATCCTTCTCGTAGCGCAGGTGAATGCGCGAGAGCGTTGCGTTCCAGAAAAGGTCCTGCGACTCGGGATAGATCTCGACGATGGCGTCACCGCCGAGGCTCATGATGTCTTGTTGAATCTGCCATGCCTGGCCCGCAAATTCGGTGATGGCTGTATCGCTTCCGTACGAATCGAGCGTCTTTTCAAAGAGCTCGTCATAGTAGCGAGGGAAGTCGGAGTTGGCCTGCGAGAGAAGCGGCACATTGGTGGGGATGGTGGCGTTGGGCCGGTTGGCAGCCTCATACCGGCTGGCGCCAATCGTATAGACGATGAGGTCCTGTCGCCCCTCGGAGTTCAGCATGCCCAGGCGAGTGGGCAGCGTGAAATCCGGGGTCTGATACTGGAAGCGAAGCGGCGAGAGCACGGCCTTTTCGTCGACGAAATTCACCTTGGAGACGTCGACCTTGGCGACGAAGAAATACATGCCACCGTCGATGTAGGGTTGCAGGTATTTCGAGGCGCCTTCAGGAATGCGGTACCCGTTGTCGATAAGCCAGTCTTCGAGCAGGATTCCGTCTTCGGAGCTCAAAATCTGGATGTTGTACTCACCGACCGCAAATTCGGCCTCGACGATCACGCCGGGCTCGCGATCCTGCGGTGGCTGTGTCGTGTCGATGGCGTTGTTTTCTCCCGCGCCTTCGTTGTCGAGGTTTACATCATCAAAGCCAGGAACCGGTTCACAGGGGTCGTGCTGCCAGTATTCGGTAAGCGTTGGCGCGGTCGCCTGGTCGACTCGATCGAAGACCTCGGGCTTGAGGGTTTTCACGTCCTCCTCCCCAAGAATTTCGGGAGTGGGGACGATCAGCGCAAAGTTTTCGAGGGGTCCCTCGTAGCGGTTTTGCAGGGTCTGCACCGTGATATCCTCAAAGCGCATCATGACGACCTGCGTCGCTTCGCTCGTCAGGGTCGTCGATTCGGGAATGCCCGTATCATCCACAGGCATCATGCACGTGCACATCGCCGAGGCCGCCGCCGGGGCGAGTAGTGCCGCGACAAGGACTGCCGCCATTGATTTCAATCGCAATTTCATGGTTCTCTCCGTCGTGAGTGGTCGAACGTACTTCCTAACGCTCTCAACACACAGCAAATATCGGGCCACTTCCGGAACACAAGGCAACAAGCGGTCGATCCCCGGGATGTACGTCTCGGACGCTCAGATTCTTGAGTCGTCGGGGTCGGGTGAGCCTCAGAAATCTGTGAGCTCTGCGATTGCACGATGGAATGTCGCCCGATCGAGGCATTGGGCTTTCTTCATGAATCCTCCTCTTCGTCGGTTCATCTAGTCCGTGGGCGGGATCGACGACGGGTTCATCTGAAAATGGCTGAAAACCGGCAGCCGCGCTGCCGGGTCGTCGTGGCCTTGCGGCGCTGGTTCCCCGTTGCTACACGCGGAAGGTCTTTTGCGGTGAGGATGCATGAAGGTCCAATTCGACAACACCTACGCTCGACTTTCGAATAAATTCTACTCGCAGGTAGTCCCCGAACCGGTGCCCGAGCCCGACACGATCCGAGTGAATGAGGCGCTGGCCACACGACTGGGGTTCGACGCCGACTGGCTCGGCTCAGACGAGGGCGCTGCGTTCGCGGTCGGTAATGAACTACTCGATGGGTCCGAGCCGATCGCGACGGTCTACGCTGGACATCAGTTCGGAAACCGAGTGCCACGCCTTGGTGACGGTCGCGCGCTCTTGCTGGGAGAGGTGCTCGACTCGGAAGGACAGCGTTTTGATATCCAGCTCAAGGGCTCGGGTCGCACCCCTTATTCTCGTCGAGGCGACGGGCGTTCGCCGCTGGGGCCAGTTCTGCGCGAATACCTCATCAGCGAAGCCATGCACGCCCTCGGCGTCCCCACCACCCGCTCTCTCGTAGCCGCGAGCACCGGGGCGCAGGTCAGGCGCGAGCAACTCTTACCCGGGGCAGTCCTGGTGCGAGTCGCGAAAAGCCATATCCGGATCGGAACCTTCGAGTACTTCGCAGGCCAGCGTGACGGCGAAGGAGTTCGGGAGTTGATGGAACACGTGATTGCTCGTCACTACCCTGAACTCGAGTCCGATGACGTGATTGGACTCTTGCAAGCGGTGAGCGAACGTCAGGCCTCGCTGGTTGCGCAATGGATGCTCATCGGCTTCATCCACGGTGTGATGAACACCGACAATATGCTGCTCTCGGGCGAGACGATTGATTACGGGCCCTGCGCATTCATGAACCGCTACGACCCGGCCACCGTTTATTCTTCGATCGACCGCACCGGTCGCTATGCTTACGGAAATCAACCGCCGATCGCGCAGTGGAACCTCTCGCGACTCGCCGAATCTTTCTTGCAGGCGCTCGAGGGCGATGAAGAGCTGATCGCGCGGGCACAGAAGGTGATTGATGATTTTCCGGAGAGCTTTCGAGCCGAATATCGCGTCGGTATGGCACAGAAGCTCGGCCTCGGTCATTTCGACGACGAAGATTGGTCGCTGGTCGAGGACCTTCTCGGTTTGATGCATGATACACGGGCCGACTACACGCTGACCTTTCGCAGACTCACCGAGATGGCCGACGATGACGATCACGGGCCTTCGACCGAATTCTTCGAGTTGTCGCCCGAATTCGACCCGTGGATTGCGCGGTGGCGCGATCGGCTCGATGCTGGCGGCGAATCCAAAGAGGCCGCGGTCGAGCGAATGAACGCCGCCAATCCGATCGTGATTCCCCGGAATCATCAGGTCGAAAAAGCGATTGAAGCAGCCGT
>CAYFTY010000286.1:0-5978 GCA_964346045.1 uncultured Bradymonadales bacterium
TCTTGAGCACGAGGTTGAGGTGGTCCCACCCCAAAAACTGCGCGGGAAACATGCCGCTTTCGAAAGAATCAGCGCATGGGAGCCTGATGTTGGCGTCGTCGCGGCGTACGGACAGATCCTTCCGCAGCGGTTCCTCGACATCCCCCGACTTGGATGTGTGAATGTGCACGCCTCTTTATTGCCGAAATATCGAGGCGCTTCCCCCATCAACATGGCGATCGTCCAGGGTGAAACGGTAAGCGGGGTCACGCTCATGCAGATGGAAGCAGGTCTCGACACGGGCCCCATGCTGGCGACCTTCGAGACACCGATCGGCGAGCTCGAAACCGCGCAGGAACTGCACGACCGGCTCGCAACCCTTGGCGCGGCTCATCTGGTCGAGACCCTCGAGGCGCTCGACCGAGGCGAGATCGACCCGATCGAACAAGACGGCGACAAGAGCAGCTATGCCGGATTACTGAAGAAATCAGATGGAGAGATCGACTGGACGCGCTCGGGTGCCGAAGTCGCCAATCTGATCCGCGGTTTCAACCCGTGGCCCGGCGCCTATTCGTTTCTGGATCGCGATGACGGCCTCAGGGTGAAATTCCATCTCGCTCGGCCCGACACGGCAACCGGAGAACCCGGCCAGATCGTCGAAGCCGACTCGGATCGCCTCGTCGTCGCATGTGGAAGCGGCGCCATCGAGGTCCTGAGCCTGCAGCCGGCCGGTACGTCGCGCATGACCCCCCGAGAATTCATCAACGGCTTCCAGCCGACCTCGAATGACCGATTCGTGCGGAGCTGACGTGCCGAGAAAGCTTGCACATCGCGTGCTCATGCGCCTCGAAAAAGGCGCCTTCAGTCATATTTTGCTCGATGCCGAGCTGGATCGGTCTGATCTCGGGGCAGCCGACCGAAGACTGGCCTCGCGGCTTGTCTACGGGACCATGGCCTGGCAGCGAACCCTCGATCGACTCATCGAAAAGCAATCCGATCGACCGGTGCGCAAACTCGATCGCGAAGTGCAATGGGCGCTGCGTCT
This sequence comes from uncultured Bradymonadales bacterium, assembly GCA_964346045.1. GTDB lineage: Bacteria > Myxococcota_A > Bradymonadia > Bradymonadales > Bradymonadaceae > CAYFTY01. The sequence goes on from CAYFTY010000286.1 coordinate 1,025, forward strand.
TGTGGCCTACCAACTCGCCTTTCTCGACCGGATACCCGACCACGCCATCGTCGACGAGAGCGTCGATTTGATCTCGAAAAAAAAGCAGCGCGCGAGAGGCTACGTGAACGCCGTGGCTCGCAGCCTGAGCAAGACCGCGCTCAAGCCCGACGAGGCCCCCGATCCCACTGACCGAGAGCGTAAGCCTGTGAGATGGCTTGGCGATCGGTATTCGCTACCAAACTGGCTTGCGAATCGCGTCCTGCAATCCGAAGGAGGCGTTGATCGAGCCGAACCCGTACTCGCGGCGTGGAATACCCCACCCCCGGTCTGGCTCTGCGCGCCAGCACCCATCAAAGGTGCACAACCCCACGAGATGGTGCCAGCCGCTTACCGCGCCGAGGGCATCACCGACGAACTTCGTACATCCCTCGAAAACGGGGACGCCTTCGTACAGGATCTGGGAGCACAGCTCATCAGCTGGTATTGTGGCGACGACTTTGACCAGTCGCGCGTGCTCGACGCTTGTGCAGGACTTGGAGGAAAGAGCCTCCACCTGTTGCAGCGACAAGCCGAGGTGACACTCGTCGACCCTCAGGCCACGAAATTGAGTCTCTTCGAAGAGCAACGAAAGCGATTGAATCTGCCCGAGGCTCAGACCTTCGAGGGTAAACTCGAAGACTTCGAGGCCTCGGAAGCATTCGATATCGTGCTTGTCGATGCCCCATGTAGCGGGCTCGGCGTGATCAGGCGGCATCCCGAGACGCGCTGGACGCGAAGCGCATCGTCCATCCTCGAGTGTGCGGCCGTGCAGGCCGACTTACTCGACACGGCGACACGATACGTGAAAGAAGGCGGCACACTTGTCTACGCAGTCTGTACGTTCATGCCCGAAGAAACCCACAAACAGGTTGACGGCTTCCTCGAACGTCATCCTGACTGGGAGCGCGTCGGACCGCCCGACGCGCCTTTCTCGTGGAATGACTTCGTCGATGATCGGGGAGATCTAGTCCTGCGTCCGCATCGACATGACTCCGATGGATTTTACGCCTCAAGGCTACAACGAACGGAGAAGTGAAATGTCCCGTGATATCCTCATTGCTCCCTCGATCCTCGCCTCGGATTTCACCCGGCTTGCCGACGAATGCCAGTCTGTACTCGATGCGGGCGCTGACTGGCTGCATGTCGACGTGATGGATGGGCACTTCGTGCCGAATATCACGATTGGCCTACCGGTCGTCGAATCGTTGCGAAGGGCCTTCCCGGACGTGGTCCTCGATGTCCACATCATGATTTCTGACCCGGATTTCTACGCCGCGAAATTCGTCGAGGCCGGCGCCGACATCCTCTCTTTTCACCCCGAGGCAACCCCTCATACGCACAAGGTGATCCAGAGTATCCACGAGGCGGGTGGGCGCGCGAGCCTCGCCATCAACCCGTCGACGCCTCTCGACGTGATCGAGTGGGTGATCCATGAGATCGACATGGTGTTGATCATGAGCGTGAATCCTGGTTTTGGCGGTCAGTCTTTCATCGAGAGCACCCTCCCAAAACTCGAAGCTCTGACCGAAATCATCGAAAGAGCCGGCCGTAGGGGCGAGATCGACATCGAAGTCGACGGGGGCGTCGGACCCCAGAATATCGATTCAATCCGGCGCGCCGGCGCAAATGTCTTCGTCGCGGGCAGTGCGATCTTCAAGTCCGAAGACTACGCGCAGACCATCCGGGCCATGCGCGAAAATGCACTCAGCGCCGGCCAGACCGCTGGCCGTTAGTCCGCTGCAGCGGTATACATGGACGGTCTGTGCAACGGAGGCTCCTTGACCGTCGACATCCATGAATTGCAGCGACCAGCCGCTGAGATGCTCTACGCTCACGAGCTGGCACAACTCGAAAAAGAAGACGCCGAGAACCCGAAACCTGCGGGTTGGCGGCTTTCTCCCGACGCCATCGTACGATTCGTGCTCGGCGACGAAGAACTCGAGATCACGCCCAAATTTGTAGGCACCCGGCGCTTTGTCGAGCGCTGCATCGTGGCGCTCGCGACCCAGCGCGGGCTCATGCTCATTGGCGAGCCCGGAACCGCCAAATCTTATCTGAGCGAACTATTCGCCGCGGCAGTCAGCGGCGACTCGACGCTTACGATTCAGGGAAGCGCAGGAACGACCGAAGACGACATCAAATACTCGTGGAATTATGCCCTTCTGATGGCAGATGGACCGAGCGAGGACTCACTTGTCCCCGCCCCACTCTACCGGGGCATGCAGGAAGGAAAAATCGTTCGCTTCGAGGAGATCACTCGCTGTCCGCTCGAGATTCAGGATACGCTTCTCTCGATCATGAGTGACCGGGTGATGCTCGTTCCCGAATTCAGAGAAGACGCACGTACACTCTTTGCGCGCTCGGGCTTCAACGTCATCGCGACCGCCAACACCCGCGATCGCGGAGTGAACGAGATGTCGGCTGCCCTCAAACGCCGATTCAATTTCGAGACCGTGCAACCGATCCCGAGCATCGACAAAGAGCGGGAGCTGGTCGAGCGAGAGACCGAGGCCATGCTTGCTCGCGCGGGTATCCCCATCTCGATGAAGCCCGATCTCACCGAAGTCTTGGTTACGACCTTTCACGAGCTGCGAAGCGGAAAGACCGTCACCGGGAAAGCACTCGAGAATCTCTCGACCGTCATGAGCACGGCCGAAGCAGTTTCTGTCGCATATGCCGCCAGCATGCACGCCTATTATTTCGGCGAGACGGAAGTACGCCCGGTGCACCTCGTCGAGAATCTCGTGGGCTCGGCGCTCAAGGAAAACCCCGAGGACGTGAAACGCATTCGGCATTATTTCAACCAGGTAGTTCGCAATCGCAGCAATGGCATCTGGCCCGAATTTTTTGTCGCCAGTCGAAGCGTCGAAGGTCTCGGTGGACCATCCGAAGACGGGTGAGCCATGAGCACCCACGTCCCGAATATCGAGGCCTGGATTCCTCGCGCCGAGCTCGAAGACGACCTGCTCTTTTTCCCCGTGCGGCATTACAGCCCGGCATCGGCGGTCCACGTCGAGGCTGCGATCGCAGAGATCAAGCCTGCTGCCGTGCTCGTCGAAGGACCCGCCGACTACAACCCTCATCTCGACGAGCTCTTTCTCGGGCACCTCTTCCCGTTTGCCATTTACACCTTCGTTCGTTTTTCGGACGACTCCAAAGCCTCGGCGTTTTATCCGTTTTGTGAGTATTCGCCCGAGTGGCGGGCTCTCGAGCTCGGGCGCTCATCAGGCGCCAGGCTCGAGTTCATCGACCTCTCGTGGGATCGCATGGCCGAGCTCACGCGTCGGGAGCATCGCTATTCGGACGTCCATTTTCGCGAAACCCCCTATGCGACGCGCCTCTGCGAAAAGCTCTCGGTGAGCGATTTCGATGAGCTCTGGGATGTGCTTTTCGAGCTCGAGCCCGCACTTGGCTGGCGCGACTACCTCGAGCGCTGCCACACCTTCTGCACGTCTGTTCGGGCATTCACGCCGCGCACCCGCGAAAACGATCGCCGTGAGGAGTTCATGGCCGAGCGCATTCGGGCCACTCGCGAAGCGGTCTCGGGCCCGATCCTCGTGGTGACCGGAGGATTCCACTCGTCGGGGCTGCGCGCGCTCATTCAGGATCGTGAAATGCCTGTCTTCGAGCATGACGAGCCTGATAGCCATATCGAGGCGACGCCCGAGGAGCTCCTACGCGAGGCACTTTCAAAAGACGCCGAACCGATCGAAATCGTCGAGCGCGGCATCACTCTCACTCCTTTTACATATCCGAGGATCGACAAGCTCAGCGGCTACGCGAGTGGCCTGCATGGCCCCGCCTATTACGAGCATGTCTACAGCGAACGTAAGGATTCTGGCGGCGTCGACTCGACACCTGTGCTCGAAGCGATCATCGAACGTATCCGTGATCGAGGCCAACTCGCGAGCACTGCAGATCTGATCGCGGTCCGCACCACCGCAGACACCCTGGCCCGACTGCGTGGACGCGAGGAAATCTGGCGCTTCGACATACTCGATGCACTCTCTGCCTCTCTGATCAAAGAGGCAGAAGACCCGAATTATATGCACCCTGTCCTGGCAGAAGCCCGCGAGATCATGACCGGGACGCGTCGAGGACAGATCGCCGCGGGAGCATCTCTGCCGCCTCTGGTTCGGGCTGCTCGAAAGGAGTTCGAAGATTACGATCTCATGCCGCTCGACCGCGCACGACGCGTGACTCTCGATCTCGAAGATGACCGCGATCGCGATCGATCGAGACTGCTGCATCGCTGTCGAGCCCTCGGAATCGCCGGTTTTGTCTTCGAAGAAGGCACCAATTTCGTTTCGCGCGAACGCCTCTCCGAACCCTACGAGGAATGGCAGATCGGCTGGAGCCCGGAGTTCGATGGCACGCTCATCGAGGCAGCGATCTATGGCTCGGACCTCCTGGAGGCCGCCATTCATCGCGCCGGCGAAAGAGCCCTGGCACTCGAACGCAATGCGGTGAAAGCAGCCGAACTCGCCATCGACATCGTTCAAATGGGAGCTGATGAGCTGGCCGAGCAGGTGATGGAGGCACTACGAGACGCGATCGTTTCTGACAGTGATTTCTTTTCGCTGACCACGGCGTTGAGCCACGTCCTCTACCTCTATGGGTACGATGACGTTCTCTCTACACGCCATTCACAGACCATCTCGGATCTGCTCGACGAGACGTACCAGCGCTCGCTCTGGGTCTTCGAGAGCCTGGGAGATGTGCGAGACCGCGCGCCAAAGCTGGTTGATGGCGTCCGAACGATCTTTGATACCTTCCGACTGAGGGAGGAAGATCGAGGAGAGTTTTGTCGGCTTTTCGGGCGGGTCGCAGAAGATGAAGCGCAGGCGTCGGTAACACGAGGCGCCTCGATGGGAGTGCTTTACACACTCGACGCATTGGGCGTCGAAGAGATCCTGGCGGCCATCCGCTCGTT
>CAYFTY010000287.1:0-5947 GCA_964346045.1 uncultured Bradymonadales bacterium
GGCAGCTTCATTCATGAAGATCTGCAGCAGGTATTTCTCGTCGGTACCGTCGATCAGAATGCCCGTGCGCTCGAGATCGGCCCAATCTTCGTCAATCTCGGGTACGCCTGCCTCGGCCATCCGCGCGGGGGCGGCCTCGTAATACGAGGACGGAGTATGCAGGAAAGGCACCTGTCGTTCGCGCAAATCCTCGACGACCGGAACGATGTCCTCGGTCGAAAACGCGGCGTGCTGTACGCCTGGTCCGCCGAAGTCCTCGAGATAGAGCTGGATCTGCGATTTGTTGAAATAGGGACGCATCGGCTCATTATTGGCGAATTTGATGTTGCCGTTGGGCTCCCACATCACGATCGATTTCAGACCCGAGCCCGAGGTTGCATCGGGCGCTACGTCGCTGGTGTGAAAGGCGATATCCCAGAATGGTTCCATCCCGAGCACGCTTTCGAACCAGTCGACCAGGGGTTTGAGCGTGCGCACATTCGAAGTCAGGTGATCGATTTCGGTGAAGCCGAAACGATTCTGGCCGCCGCCTTCGAAGCTCTCGAAGCCCGGAGCGTGCCCTTCCCATTCATGCTTTTCGACGAATCCATAGGTCGCGTTTCCGAGAGGGCTGGCGATTTCGAATTTCTTGTAGGTCCGCCCCCCGTCTTTGTACGCGAAGATGTCATCGATGAAGGTGGCGCCTCGCTTTTCGAGTTTCTCCCAGGCTGCGTCTGCGTCGGCGACGAGGAAATTCACCGTCGCAATGCCCGCACTGTGGAATTTGCGATGGTAGGACGCCCAGCTATCTTCGCGCAGGGGTTCGACGACCTCGATCACGATATCCCCGGCCTCGAAGACTGCGCTTCGGTCGCCAGTTTCATCTTCGAGAGATTTCGAAGAGCGCGCCGTTTCGGCAAAATCGAGCTTTTCGGTATAGAAGTTTCGACTGCGGTCGAGGTCCAGCGTGACGAAACGCAGGCTGTCGTAGCCGAGAATGCCAAGATTGGTGTCGCTCATGGTGTCCTCTTTGAAGTTCAAGTTGGTGTACGCCGCGACTAGTAGCGAAACGCTGAATCGCTGTAAAGAAGGGCCGTGGTTGCCTTAGATGCAAGAGCTCAGGAAGCGATGCGAGTACTCGTGGTCGGAAATATGACGTGGGACGAGGTGGCCGGCGGCCGTCGCCCGGGAGGCTCGGTTCTCTACTCGTCGAGCGTCTATGCCGAGTTAGGTCACGATGTATGCGTGCTCGGGCACGTCGATTCGGATCAGGCCATCGATCGACGAGTCGAGGTCATAAAGGTCGGACGCAAGGTGCCGGTCTTCGAGAATCTCTATGACCCGAATGGCGCGCGACGCCAGCGAGTCCTCGCCGAGGGCGGAGTGATCGAAAGCGGGGTCGATCCAGATGGGTTCGACCTGATCCATCTGGCGCCGGTTCTCGATGAGGTCCGGCTTGGCGACTGGACCGAGATCTCGCAGATCGTGGTTGCCGGATTGCAGGGATGGCTTCGCCACATCGAGGATGGGCAGGTTCGGCCCGCAAGGTGGGGCGCGAGACCCATGCCCTTTGACCTTGCGGCGCTCAGCACCGAAGACATCCAGGGTCTCGACGAAAAGCTGGTCGAACGGCTGCGAGATGAAGTAGAGTTCGTTGGGCTCACCGATGGTGCCCGGGGGGCGACGCTATTCGGGTATGAGTGCGAATATCGAGAACAGGGCTGGCCGACACCCGTCGAGGATCCAACCGGCGCGGGAGACGTATTCTGTGCAGCACTTGCACACGCTCTATTTGCATGCGAGTGGCAACCGGCCAGAGCACTTCGCTACGCTTGTCGCGCAGGGGCGATCGTTGTCTCTGGCCAGGGAAGAGAAGCGCTGGAACGTCTGGACGAGAAGTTGGAGGCAGGCGATGAGTAGGAAGGATGCACAGGAGACACTGCGCATGATGTCGCGGGTGGGCAGACTCGAATCGCTTCCGCGAACCGGTTGGATTGTCGCGGGCGTTCAGAACCCCGAGTCGGTCGCGGCCCATGTCTACGAAGTGGCAGTCCTCGCTCTATGGCTCGCTGATCGCGTCGACGAGGAGGTCGATATCGCTCGGGTGGCTCGCATCGCGCTGGCGCACGATGCGGGGGAGGCGCTGCTCACGGATCTCCCCGCGCCGGTCAAACAGCGGATCGGGCGAGCTGCGGTCGGTAAGGCCGAGCGCGAGGCCGTCGCTGAGGTGTTTTTGCGTGATTCCGGGTGGATGAAAGCTCATGGGGCATATGAGCACGCTGAAAGCGCCGAAGCGCGCCTGGTCAAAGCGGCCGACAAAATTCAGATGTTGGTGCGTGCCCTTCAATACGACAAGCAGGGCCGAGGTGACGTCGGGCGCTTTTTCGCCGAGCGTCCCGGCGACTATGGCTTTGAATTGGTGGCTGAGATTCTCGATGAGATCGAGAGGCACCACCGTAACGGAACCTGGTTTGAGAGCGACCTCGATTGATGACGAATTCAACGCGAAAACCTCAGATCGTAGTGGTGCACGACGACTCGGTCGTGGGCCGCTCTACTCTCGAACTGATGCAATCGAGAGGACTCTCGGTGCGTCAGACCCGATGGGCTGACCTCGACCTCGAAGAAGCGCTGGGATTCATCACGATTCCGCCCACCCACGGCGAGTCGGTGCGTCTCGCAGCATCGAGGGCACGTGTCGTTCTCGATGCAGCACTGGAGCAGGACGCCCGACTCGTGCAGGTGCATCACCCCGGCGTACTCGGACGTGAGAGCGGCGATGGAATGCGCGGAGCCGACGATCGGGCGCTCCCCGAAGAAGAGCTCTACTTTCAACGAGAATATGTACGGGAGATGGAGATCTACCGATTCCTCGAGGCTGGCGCTCATATTGTGCCGGTCGCTATCGGATTTGCCATCGATAGCGAGGGAGCTTCGGACTGGAAGCTGCGCGAAACTATCGCCGAGTGGGGTGAATTTCTGAGTTTCGAGGGTCAGATCGATACGGTTCGGGCCGAATCAGTCGCCGCTGGGCTGGTCGCGGCTCTTCAGCAGGCGCGGCCCGGGCGCCGCTACGTTTTTGGCGGGAAGTCTCGTCCATCGAACGAGCTGGCCGAGGATTTCGGGCTCTCCGCCAGCGGCCCATTCGCCGTCTCGGACCTTGGACGAGGCGTCGACTGGCTGGCAAGGGTCACCGGGATACGTGCAGAGGGTCTTCAGCGAGGGCTCGAGCCCTTCCTTTTTGGCACGGCCCTCGACAGCACCCGCGCACGGGGCGAACTCGGGTACATGCCGCGCGCCCCGATCCTCAAAAGCGCGAACTAATGTGAACAGATTTCACGTCTCCGGTGACTGATCGAGTGAGCACCAGACGTGGGCGCATCACCTCGATGCACGAACAGGAGACGATGATGGCGAAGAAGAAATGATGGATCGCAGCGGCGATTGTAGGGCTTTTTGCGGCCGCGCTGCTTTATCTCTACGCGAAAGAACCAATCGTCAGCAGGCCGAGATCCTGCCGGGGCAGGTCGAGGTCGTCAAAGCGCGAGGAACGTGATCCACTTGTTCACTGGACCGCCCCCGAGGTGTCTGATATCCTTTGAAACGATACCAGAACTTTAAGACATGAATCGGTCCCGCGTGGACCCCACGGATGTCGCTCGAGGGAGATCGAGATGGCCAAGAAAAAATTGCTCATTGCCGCGGTGATTGTCGGACTCTTCGCAGCCGCGCTCCTCTACCTGTACGCAAGTCAAATCGAACAGGAAAAGAAGGAGATCATGCGAAATCAGGTCGAGGTGGTGAAAGCCGCCCGGAATATCCCGGCGGGCACTCCGCTGACGAAGGATCGCATCACGACCGAGAAGGTTCCCGAGCGATTCCTTCCGCCCAACCCGCTCCTCGAGACGGATCTCAACATCTACCTCGGCACGCCCCTCGCGGTGAACGTCGAGGAGGGAGCGATGGTCCTGACGAGCGACTTCAGCGTGCAGGAAGTCTCGCGGACACTTGCGAGCAAGATTCCGCCCGAGGAACGAGCCATGTCAGTCGCTGTCGACACGATCAGCGGCGTTTCGGGACTTCTGCGACCGGGTGACCGCGTCGACGTTCTCGGAACCTTCCCGATTGGAACCAAAGACCAACTCGTTGCGGACGAGAGTGGTAAAGACGGTGTGGGTTACGTGACCATGACGCTTTTGCAGAACGTCACGCTCCTGGCGACAGGTCAGGAGATCTCCGACGTTCCTTCGGGCGATCAGACGCGAGGTGCACGTTCTTATAACGCGGTGACCCTCTCGGTGACCGTGGACGAGGCCGAACTGCTCACGATCGCGCAGACGCGCGGAAAACTCATGCTTCTGCTCCGTAACCGGGAGGACGTCGAAGTGGGAACGATTTCGAAGCGCACGCTGCGCGAGGTCATGGAAGAACTGGAGATCATCCAGAAGCAGCGTAATCAGCGTGTGAAGCGCCGACCCACGAAGTCGACCAAACCCGACGTCGTCATCGAGCGTCAGGATACGGCAACTCCCTGACCCTTGCTGACCCGAGACGCGAGAGGCGTCCCCACCGGGGGCGCCTCTTTTCATTTCTTGTGATCCTGAGGATGCAGACCCCGAACGCCGGTTGCGTAATCCTGCCAGACGGTGGATACTGCGGGCGTCAACGGTCCAATTTGGTCGTTTTTGCTTTCGTTCCGCCGCACGAGCCTGGCACCACAGCCATGCGCGCGGGAGACCTGCAAGGAGACTCATGAAAACGTGGAATCGCACCGGAGCGTATCTTCTCACGCTACTGGCCCTGTTTGCCGTCGCGTTCATTTCTTCTCCCGTGAGTGCTCAGGCGCCCGACAAAGAGTTTACGATCTCGGTCGGTGAAACTCTGACATTCAACGCCCGTGGCGTGAATCGCGTCACGATCGGCCTTTCGTCGGTCGCAGACGCCAAGCCCACTGGAGACGGTCGTCAGATCGTCCTCACAGGGAAGGCGCCCGGGGTGACCACGATCAATATCTTCTCAGACCGCGGCCAGAAGACGCTGCTGATCCGAGTTGTTTCGGTCAACCCCGAATCGCTCGCGCAGGAAGTTCGGGAAGTGATGGGCGAACGCTCGGGTGTCGATGTACGAGTGGTGAAAGGACGCGTGCTCCTCGAGGGTGAGGTCGCGAGTGAGATCTTCAAACGAAAGATCGAGAAGCTCGTCGAAATCTACCCGCAACAGGTTCTGAATTTCACGACCTTCCGTGAAGCATTCGTCGAGGGAGCCCGCATGGTGGCGCTCGATGTCTACTTCATTCAGCTTGCAACGACCAATCGGGACAACCTTGGGGTCGGCTGGGGACAATTCATCGGTGCGAATTACACCTTCGGCATCGGCGATGTTCCGCTGCACTATTCGAATCCGGGTGATCTGGAGGCCAAATACGGCCCCGGCGTCTTACCCGACGAGCAGAACCCAAGCCGTGTTCCAGACCCGGCGCTCAACCTCACCGGTGGTGAAGGCACGGGGTATTACTCGGTCGTTGCCAACCTCAACGTCGTGCTGGATCTGCTCACCGAGAGCGGCCTGATCAAAGAAATCAAACATGGCGTCATCGTCACCGAGACCGGTACTGAAGCGTCCTATCACGCAGGTGGTACGCTGCTCATTCGTGTCGTCTCGCAGGACCAGGTGGCGGTGATCGAGAAAGAATACGGTCTGGTGATGAAGCTCAAGCCGATCCTCGATTTCGAAAACCGGGTCAAGGTCATCATCGACGCCGAGATTTCAGAGCTCGATCAGGCAAATGCGGTGGGCGATATCCCCGCCCTGCGTAACACCGACATCAGCGGCGTGGTCAATATGCAGGAAGGCCAGTCGGTTCTCGTCAGTGCTCAGCAGAATCTGCTGGACACATCCAACGAGGAGGGCTGGTGGTTGTTGAGTAAAATCCCTATCATTGGATGGCTCATTAAGGCCCGCTCTTTTG
>CAYFTY010000288.1:0-5926 GCA_964346045.1 uncultured Bradymonadales bacterium
CCGTCGCCACCACCGACAACCGCAACTGGGAGTTGCGCTACGCCGAGCTCTACGCCGAGAGTTTGATGTCCTGCTGCGGTTTTTCCTCGGCGCGCGAATCGGGCTCATCGTCGTGACTGCCGCGCAAAAACGTACCTGCCGGTACCTTGACCATCGTGGCCCCCGAGACCGAGAGAAGCGCCGAACGCGTCTCGGAGACATCGATGTATCTCTCGTCGGGATTCTTCCGTAGCAGCCTCATCAAAAAGTCCTCGAAGCCGGCATCGACCTCGGGCCGCAGGAGCCGCAACGTCGTCGGGGATTCCTCGCGCAGCGCACGCGCTAGCCCGTCATGATCTTCGATCCCCTGACCGACGGGCAGGCGACCTGAAATGAGTTCGAAGAGAATGACCCCCAGCGAATAGAGGTCGCTGCGGTTGTCGAATTTCTCGTCCAAGATCTCGGGAGCCATGTACGGAGTAGGCGCGAGGTGCGCGATCGAATCCGAGACCTGCATCCCCATCAAAGTCCCGCTCTTCGACTCGACCTCACTCGCGAGATGCACGCTCTTGGCGAGCCCAAAATCGGTGATGATCAGATGAGGCAGGCCACTCTCGGGGTCTCTGGCGAGATGGATATTTTGCATCGTCAGATTTCGATGGGTGACTCCACGCTCGTGCAGATAATCGAGAGCGCTGAGCAGTTGGAGCCCGAAATTCACGGCGACCGATACCGGCACCCGCTCTCTCTTTGCGATGAAGTCGCCCAGCGATTGACCGGCCGGGTGGGCCATCACGATCGCCGGTCGCGACGAGTCATCGACGACATCGATGACCTTTATCAGATGCGGGTGTTGCACCTCCTGGAGGATCTTTGCCTCGGTCACGAAACGGCTTCGAATTGCCCGATCGCGGGCAGCCGACTCGTTCAACGCCTTGACGAGCACCGGTTTTCGAGTGTCGACATGCTTTCCGTAGAAGACGTGTGGCTGATTGGGGAGCGAGCTTCCGAGCTGCCACTGGCCCCCCAGAACCACCTGCGAGAGGGATTCGGTTCCAGGACCCGAGAGCTCTGAGCCGCATCGCCTGCATTTTTTGGACTTTTCGGGATTACGAACGCCGCATTGCCCGCAGATTTGTGTAGCCATGGTGAGACCGGGTCATCGAGTCCAAAATATTCTGCACCGATTCATCGTGCGACAGCCCGACGCCGGACGCAAGCGTGGGCTGGAATTGACGCAGAGCGTCATAAGAAGCGCTTGATTCCTTGGGTTTCACGAAATATAGAAGTCCCCACACAGGGGTCCGCAAGCCCGAATCGGGCACATGCGGAGGTGTTATTATTCGAGGCGCAGGAGTGAGCGTGGATCTTTTCAATTATGCCGATCATCTTCAGTACGGGGAACTTCATCTAAAAGCCGACGCCAATGTTGGTTTGCGAGCGATCGTTGCGATCCACAACTTGAAATTTGGGCCCGCCATCGGTGGGTGCCGATTCATCGAATATGATTCGTCGCAGGATGCCCTGCGTGACGCGATGCGCCTGGCCCGCGGAATGAGCTATAAAGCCGCCATCAGCGGCCTTCCACACGGAGGCGGGAAAGCCGTGATCATGCGTCCTCAAGGACTCGACGAAGAACAACGTGAGGCGCTTTTTGCCGAATATGGAAAGTTCATCGACACGCTCGGAGGCAGGTACATCACCTGCGAGGATAGCGGCACTCGCGTTTCGGACATGAACATCGTCAAAGACCAGACCGATCACGTGCTCGGCTACGATCCCGAGAGCGGATCTTCGGGCGACCCATCCCCTCTGACCGCGTTCGGCGTACGGCGCGGAATCGAGGCCGCGGCACATTTCAAGTACGGTCGCGACGATCTCGAAGGCTTGAAGATCGCCATCCAGGGAGTCGGTCACGTGGGCTATTACCTCGCCCGAGAACTCGATGAACTCGGAGCCGAACTCACGGTCACCGACATCAATGAAGAAGCCGTGATACGCTGCCGCGACGAGTTCGGTGCCGATGCCGTCAAACCCGATGAAATCTACGGCGTCGAGTGTGACATCTTCGCCCCCTGTGCACTCGGCGCCATCCTCAACGATACGACGATCCCACAGCTTCGATGCGACATTGTCGCCGGTGCTTCGAATAATCAACTTCTCGAAGACCGCCACGGCGCCTTTCTGAAGGAACGCGAAATCCTCTACGCCCCGGACTATGCCATCAACGCCGGTGGACTCATCAACGTGGCGGTCGAATACGAAGGCTACGATGCCGACAAGGTCCGCCAGAAAGTCTCTGGCATCTACGATACCATGATGGGGATTTTCGAACGCGGCGAAGCCGACGATCTCCCCATGGACGTCGTTGCCGACCGAATCGTCGAAGAAAAACTCTTCGACTGAGCGGCCCCGGCATGGACCCGAAGTCTCGAGATGCCTAAGATGAAGCCATGAAGAATTTCTACATGCTCTCGAGATTCGTGCTGGTTTTTTCGCTCGTGTTCATCACTGCGTGCGTCGACCGCGAGACGCCCGTTGAGCCGCGAGACGATGATTCCAATCCAGACGTCGCTGTGGATGAAAACGAGTGCGGTATCTCGAGCAACCGACACACCCTTCTGGTCCGCTACATCACCTTTGCTGGCGAGACTGAGCCGGGGGTTGCTCGAGGATTGAACCTCGATGATCGCGTGAGCGAGAGCGGCGACGAAGCGACGTGCCGGCAATCTGATTTCACCTCACCTGAAGGCGTCGAGGGCATCGACAATCAATTCGCCGAGCTTTTGCCCGCCCTCGATCTGGTCGCCAGCTTTGACTCGGTGCAGGCTCTCATCGACAGAACGATCAATTCGGGTGGGCTCTTGCTCGCCTTTGAGATGAGTCGTGTGGCCGATCTCCAAAACGACGACTGCATGGACTTTCAAATCTCACGAGGTGGAGGCGTGCCTGCCATCGGAGCCGACGGCCGGATCGAGGCTGGCCAGACCATCGATCGTGACCCGACCATCCCGCCGACCCCGGTCGATAACGCGGTCATCAACGAACGCCAGTTCGTCGCGGGCCCCATCGATCTCTCGGTACCGTTTACGGTCGATACCTTCGAGATACCGCTGACCATCCGCAATGCGACCATTGACGCGACCTTCGATCCCGATGGAAACCTCGACGGGATCATCGCGGGTTCGATCATCGTGCCCGAGTTCATCGAAGCCATCAGCGACATCGAAGCCTCGGCCGACGTTCTCGACGTGGCGGCCCGCGTCTTGAGCAACGAAGCCGATCTGAACAGGAATGAAGACGGCGATTGCGAGGAAATCTCGGCAACCCTCGTCTTCGAAGCTGTCCCCGTCTTTTTCTTCGACGACTGAAAGTCCGCATTCTCAGGGCGCCAGGTAGACTTCTCTACCCATTGCGACAAGATTCTTGACGCATTGCGTCATTTTGCTTGATGACGCACCGCGTCATGGGTATGGTTCTGGGCGACAGGGGATGAATCAGACCACCGAATGGAGGGTCGACATGCCAGAAGAAAGACCGAATCTCATCGAAGCTAAACTCAACCAGGGGCGAAAGCGCCTCGAAGAACTACAGGACGACGTGGCGCGACGAGCCGCCCGCATTCAGCGCGGGATCGAACGCAGCCAGGGACGTCTTCGCGACCAGGGCCTCGACCGTGCCTATGCGCTCGGCGGGACCGCTCTGCAAACCGTTGCGGACGTGACGGGAAAGGTCGGACTCAAGAAGACGGGCAAAGCTCTCGAACGCGAAGCGAAAGAGCTCGAGGTCGCCCGGGAGAGTATCTCGAAACCTCCCATCGCCGACTATGACGAACTCAACGTCAAGCAGGTGATTGCCGAGCTCGACGCACTCAGCGTCTATGAACTCGATAAACTCGCAGCGTACGAAAAAGCCCATAAGGACCGCAAGACCGTCGCGCGTGAGGTCGAGCGCCGGCTCAACCGTTGAGCCTCATTTCGCTGTGTCTGTTTCGAGCGGGTACGATGTGGGATCGAGCGACGACCATTCCCACATCGAACCCGCATAATTTTTGGCGTTCGCATATCCGAGGTGCTGAAGGACGACGGCGAACCACGCCGACCGGACTCCCCCGGTGCAGTAGACGATGACTTCGTCGTCTTTCTCGATGCCCGCATTTTTCAAGCGGGCTCGGATTTGATGGGCTGACTTCAGCCGGCCGTCATCTCCCATCAGCTCCTTGTAGTAGATGTGCCTGGCGCCGGGAACATGCCCCCCGCGGCTCTCGCCATAGGGAGTTTCTCCCCGATACTCACGGGCCTCTCGCGTATCGATGAGGTGCGATTTCTTCTTGAGGTCGGCTGCTTTCGCCACGTAGCGACTGGTCTTCTGTGCCTTGAAATCTCCTTTCGCGACGCTCGAGCCAAATCCGAGAGACGTCTTGGCGCCGGCATCGGCCATGGCCTCGTATCCACCATCGACGAGGTAGGTCGCCTGATGTCCGAGCGTTCGCAGCATCCAGACAATACGCCCGTCCTCTCCCCAACCGTCCTCGGGGTCGCCGAAGACAAGCACCGGCTTCTCATTCGAAACGCCGAGCTTGCGCAGCTTCTGAGCCGCCTTCGAGGGCGAAATCAATTCTCCGCGAAGAGCTTTTTTCGACGGTGAGAAGTCCTTCCACGAAATGCGTTTGCTGCCCTCGACATGACCGAATCCAAAAGCCGCCGCGCCTCGTGTATCGAGCAGAGTTGCATCTTCGAGCATGTCGACCGCTGTCGAGGCATCGACGACCCAATCTGAAGAGGATGGTTCAGCCGAAGCTGTGGAAATGGTCATGATACCCACGAAGAGGAGTAAAATTGTGGCGGTCAGATATTTCATGGTTTTTCGATCTCTTGCCAGAGAGCGGGAAGCGGCGCCTCGACCTCAACCATTTGACTCGAATTGGGATGAGGGAATTCAATTTTCCAGGCATGCAGAGCATGCCGGTCGAAGAGAAGTTCTGCATTCAAATCAGGATCATCCGGATCATCGCTCCAACTCATGAAGAACTCGTCGGGCCTTCCGTAGATCTTATCTCCTGCGATCGGAGTTCCAAAAAACTCCAGATGCACGCGGATCTGATGCTGCCGACCGGTCTCGATCCGAACCTCGAGATCGGCGAGCTCGACTCCGTCGAAACGAGCGTGTGCAAGACATCGCACATGGGTGCGGGCATCGAGTGGTCCACGCACCATACGAACGGCCAGACGGTCTCCTGCGGCGAGACCGAGCGGAACTTCGATGGTTTCGGTCTGGCCGATCTCCCACGTTCTGCCCGGGTCCTTCGCCAGTGCTCGATAGAGTTTCCGAGGTGCTTCTCCGGCAAACATCTCTCGCAGTATCGGGACGTACTCGGGCGTTCGCGCACACACCAAAACACCACTGGTTTCACGGTCGATGCGATGAGCCGCCTCGGCGCCGTCATACCCATGCCGCGCAAAATAGCCCTGTACGGTATTCAGTCGGGTATGCGACGCCTCGTGCACGAGCATTCCCGAAGGTTTATCGACGATGACGAGCGCTTCGTCTTCGTAAAGGATGTCGACCTCGTCATCCTGGACGTTCTCGGGCGGCAGATGTTCGCGCACGACGATCACATCACCGTCTCGCAGGCGCGTGCCAGCCTTGACCTTGCGTGGTGGTTCGATTTCGACGTCGCCATGTTTGGCGATCTCACCCGCACGACTGCGAGAGAGACGCCCCATGCGGCTCGAGAGGAATTGATCGAGCCGCCAGCCATCAAAATTCTGGTCGACTTCGAATCGGCGCTCTCGGATATTCGGCTGGTCGAGCTTCATTCGAATCGTGCGGTGAAATGCAGCGACGAGGGCCCCACACCCAGCGAATAATAGTCTTCGTCGTCGGTGAGCCCCCAGCCCAGAGCTTTTGCCCCGAGCCCCACAGCGGCACCGGCCAAGCCGTAACC
>CAYFTY010000289.1:0-5917 GCA_964346045.1 uncultured Bradymonadales bacterium
TCCCCGTGGTCGTCAAAGACCTCACCGACCGCCAGACCATCGAGATGATGCTGGTAGAGAATGACCAGCGAAGCGGGGTCACGCCGCTGGAAGAAGCTGCGGATGAGCAGGTTCTACGGCGCCTTCTATGCCGAGGCCTCGCGGAACGGCTGCGGCGTCGATGAGCCTCAGGTGCCCCGGTCGCTGGTCTTCCACGGGGAGCTTTCGGCCAGCGTCGCGAAAAAGTCACAAGTTGAGACTTGAAAAAAAAAAACACCAGCCGGGTATGCTGGTTTCACGTCAAGCGCTTAGGCGCAATCAACGAAACCCTTGGAGGGGAATATGTCAAAATCGATACTGACCGTCGTGCTCATCGCGACCTTTACGCTGAGCACCACGACCGCATGGAGCATCGAGCCTGAAGTTTGCGACCCAAACGAGGACCCGGCAGAATGCCAGTGTACGACGGAAGACTGGGATAGTTGTCAGCAGACGAAGTTTTCTGGTCTCCTGGACCCCAACGACCCGACTGCGGTAAAAGAAGCAACCGGGCTCGTTGCCGAGTGGGATCCGGAGATTGAGGCCTATCGGGTGACGCTCGATGTACGTGGAATACGACGCGGTGCTGTGATTCCGCTGCTGGAAAACCGCGGCGAATGGGAGAACCTTGCAGAGTACGATGCGTATATGGAAGAGCTTCTCGGGATTGAAATCCCGGACCCCGAAGAAAATGACGGAAAATACTCACTTCCACCGATGCGAGTGACACAGCGCGGGGTGACGGTCCGTTTCGACCAGGAGGAGGGCGACTTCATCCGAGCTGAATCGGGTAGCCTGATTGATTCGATCGCGCTTAACGCCAACGGCGAGCTCCGCATATCGGGCGAGACGGTCTGGCTGATCAATGGCAATGTCGCGCCGCAATGCCCTGGAGAGGACGACACGGCAGCGATTAACGGAGGCACCAGACAGCCAACGGACGAGGGACTGAATGGCTTCAAAGCGTTTCAGTGTTCATGGTCGGGTTTCAGTCAGGAGTCGCTGGAGAGATGCGTTCTCGTCGACCAGTTCGCGCTTGAGTGTGACTCAGTTGTCTTCGACAATTCGACCGCAGTCACATTTGTCGAAGCGCGACCCCTGACGTTCAGCTTCCCGCAGATCAGCTGCGAGGCGAATCTTTTCGACCCTTATCCGCCGAGGTGCTCACCTGTGGTCGGGGATTTTGTCGTGATCGTTCGACAACTCGACATTGACCAGGCCGACATCGACAACACTTACTTTCTAGGTGCAAATCTCTCACCCAGTCTCGCGAACACTCCACCAATCACCGTTGCTCCTTTCGTCGAGAGAGAAGGCGGGTTCGGAGGACCACGTGGAGTTTGCGGTACCGGGGTTTCTGAGAGAAACGCTCGTGAGATCAGAACGGAAACGAGGGATGGTGCTTATCAATGGGGGTATACAGATTGCACTTTCTGAGAACTAGTTCACACGAAGAGCTCGAGCAAGTGGGCACGACGGCCAACGTCGTGCCCACCGCGCTCGTTCGCATGTGGGGCGCCGTGTTTCTTTCGGTGGTGATGAGCGCATGCGCGTCTCCGTCGGATTCGGTGCCATCCGAGGTGGCCGACACGGGGTCACCGTCCGTCCGGGTCGATACCGGTCTCGATACGGGACCCGACGCCGCCGCACCGCCCGACGCCTCAGCCGATCTTCCGGCCGATTCTCGGGTGGATGCCGACCCCGGGGGGATTCCCTATGACCCGGCCAGGTGGATGGAGCCACCTGGTGATTGCGGCGAAGGGACGTCCTATTCGCCGGTTTCGACCGCTGATTTTGCAATCCCTGACAACCCGACGGTTACCGATCGATTCACGGCAGCCCCATTGCTGGCCGATCAGGTGCGCCAGTCCACGTCGATTCTCGCCGATAACGCGCTGGAGCCGACTGCGGGTTCGTCGAATACGGTCATCTATGCCAACCCGGGCGAAGCGGCCGACTTTCACATCGGAAGCCTCAATAACTACGATGACCTCTCTTCCTTTCAAATCAGCGTGACCGTGATGGTGGACTACCGTCCGGTCGAGGCCCGATTCACGCGCCTCAGTGACGACCGATCAAGCGTGCTCGACAGCTGGAGCGGTGTCTCAGGTATCGGTTTCCAGGCCGAAAAGAAGGTCGAACTCATCGATGTGACCATACCGGTTTCTGAGCTCGAGCCCGGGAGGATGAACGAAGTCGCCATAGCGCTCTCGGTCCACACCGTCGAGCGGCGCCCCGTCACCCACTTCCAGAGGTTCAATCTCTTTTACGGTGGCTGGGAGAGGCCCCCGCGCCCGTGTGTGCGCGAGCCGCGGTCGATGGATCCTCTTTCGGTCGAAATTGAACTCAACCAGATTTTTGGTTCCGGAAATATGTTCGCGTTTACGGGCCAGTTCAATCGGGCTCTGGACCTTCGCAGTCGCCTACTAGCTTCACCGGGTGAAAAGGTGACGATCTTCGCAAGCCTGCGGGCGTGGGAAGAGCCAGAACCGCTCGCTATGGTGCCCGTTCTCAACGGGCAACCCCTCGGCCCCGTGTGGTGGCAGCGACAGTCTACGCATCCTCTCGGAAGCTTCGCACAGCGCCGAATCGACATGCGTCGAAGCATCGAGCTCGAGATGCCTCGAGAGCCTGGAGTCTATAATTTCCAGATCATCACCTGGCCGGACCCGTTCGAAGTGCGGGTTCATCCAAACGGCGATGTACTCGATGAGGGTGTAAAGAATAAATTGCTCGATAGATCCTCTAATCATCTCACGTTCGAAGTCGTCGAGTGATGGACGAATGATGGCTGGTGCCTCCCGATTGAGGCACCTCGGTTGCAAGCGGACACGGCAAAGACTCGGTGGAAGGCGAGAGGGCAGGGCAAGAGCGGAGGAGCTCGCGTGATCTACTATTTTCACTCCCAGAAAATCCCGCTCTTTCTCATCACCAATTACGCGAAATCTGACAAGGCTTCGCTTACGAAGGCACAGAAAAACCAGATAAAGACCCTGGTCGCAGTGCTCAAGACCTACGGAGGACAAGATGAGTAGCGACAGCCGTGATATTGGCGCCGAGATTCTCGAGGGGCTTGAGCAGGCCGTCTCCTACATGGAGGGAGACGAAACGGTCCCGATTCGAGTTCACCAGGTCGAGTTGCCGGATACCCTCGAGATCGATGTTGCCGCCATTCGACAGACGCTCAATCTGACGCAGACCGAGTTTGCCCGTGCCTACGCCTTCTCGGTCCACTCCGTTCGCAACTGGGAGCAGGGCGTTCGGCGTCCTGACCGTTCAAGCCAGCTTCTTCTGGCCATGATTCGCGACCAACCTAAACTTGTGAACCGCTACCTCGTCGAGCTGAGTCATCGCACCTCAAAGGCTGGTTCGGGCCGCTAAACCCGAGAGCGAGAGCCGCCACGGTCTGTTGATCGGGCGTGTGGCCCGCCGCTCTCCACTTGATTGTGCCTCAGGTCGACGCACCGAGGAGCATCCTTGCGCGTGGCGAGCGATGGCGGGGGTTTTTGGAAATCTTGCATTAGGGAGGAGTCTTTGGGAGTGATCTCGTCCTCTATTTGGGTCACACTTCGGCGCAGCGGCAATCCGTCCGCATGCATTCATGCACCTGGACTTGAGATGATGAACCAGGAACTCCCTGACACCGTGACGAAGCTTATCGAAGATATCGAGACTTCACCAGCCGGTCCCGCCACAGCAAAGGCGGAACTCTCGCTCTTTCTGCGCGAGCAGGGACTCGAATCCCTTTGGCTTGGTAAGGAGATCGTGGTCGAGAGTCACATCCTTCTCTGGAATGACGAGGGTCGCATCGAGTCCTTCTGGGAACTCAATGAAGAGAGGGCCGAACGAGAAGATGTCGTCGATTTTCTCGTCGGTCTGATTCGCATGCCGCTTCGCTACTACGTGGCATACGCTTGTCCTGAGTCGAATTGGGAGGGCGACCTGGGCGTGTGGCACGCCCGTGACGAAGACGATGTGTTTAGACAGATGTACGAGCTGTTTTACGAGGAGTGGGATGACTTCCCGGACGTCGCGTACATGCTGGAGCTTTCGGCAGATTGCGAATCCGACTCCAACACAGACTACGTCTGGTTGATGACGACGGTTGCGGCCATCGAGAGCGCGTGGCTCACGTCGCGCGAGGAGTGGCCGTACGACGGCAACCTGGAGGACGATCAACGGATCCGATTTAGTCGCTTTGTCGGGTTCGAATCAGGAGAGTGGTCGGTCGATATCGAGGTGGACCCGAACGATGTCCTTGACGGATGGTTCTATAATGCGTTCACCGCGGAGCTCGATGAAGTGCTGAGCGTGTTCTAGTCGATTCCTTTTCACATTTGGCTCACTGGCCGGCTTGCCGAGGAGGGGATGACGCACCCGGAGCTTGCCGCTCGCTTCGGGGTGTCCAGGTCCACCATTGCGATGTACTCCCAGATGTACTCCCAGTCGATGGGCCCCAAACTGCGACCGACCTCGCTGCGATTGCGGCGTACTCGGTCCGTATAAGACGACAGCGCCACCGGAGCCAAAGGTCGTCAACGAAGATGAGCCTTTCATCGGATCGTAGCCCAATCGTGCTTCGAAGGTCGCTCTAAGGTCGCCCAAGAGATTCTGTGGCCACTGTTTGTGTTTTGCGTTCGCCGCATCACGGCGTATTGTAAAAGGTGCCCCGGCGGGCCAATCTCTTCGCCCCAAACGTTCCATGGAAATGAAAACGAATACTCGATGGATGCCGGCTGCGGGACTCGCAAAGCGCTTCCAGGTGCATCCGAACGCCATTCGCCACGCTCACGCCAACGAGGGTACGTGCAACGGCTTTCAGATCCGACGTCGCCAGGTGCGCCAGGGAGAGAGCTTCGGTCGATGCCGTTATGTGTATCGCGGGATCGACGAAAGCCCCTCCAACGCAACCCGAGCGACTTCCAATGCTCCGGGCAAGCCGGCGACCTTAGAACGTCGACAATCTGGCGCAATTCGTCGTGAAGATGCCGCAACCGGTGGGTCGCGACTTGAGAGCTCAGGTCAAGCAGGTTCGGGCGCAACGGAGTTCATGCGCCAGGACGACCTTGCGTCCTATCTCGGAGCCGCGACTAAGTCAGTTCGCAGTGCGTGGGAGAAGAAGAGCAGGCTGAAAGGAC
This sequence comes from uncultured Bradymonadales bacterium, assembly GCA_964346045.1. Classification (GTDB taxonomy): domain Bacteria; phylum Myxococcota_A; class Bradymonadia; order Bradymonadales; family Bradymonadaceae; genus CAYFTY01. The sequence goes on from CAYFTY010000289.1 coordinate 5,157, forward strand.
ATCGAATCGAGCGGCGTTCAGTTCTACCGGACGAAGATTTCGGGAGGGTTTCATTTGTGTTTCGGGCTGTACCTGACCCCAAAGCTACTGGTCCCAAATCACCCGTTGCATCAGCGAGTGCGTCGGATGAAGATTCAGACGATTTGACGCTCAAGGCGGTCCTCAGAAAGGAAGAACTTCCGGCCGGAAAGCCGTCATCGCGTAACGATCCCGACGCGCCTGAGCCAGTTCAGGGTGCCGCATCGAAGTCCGAAGCGCCGATCCCTCCGATGCAGGAAGCCGAGGTGGCTGACGTTGAAACTCACGGGATGGAAGCGCAGGAAACGTCAAAGCCTGTGAGTCACGACATCGAGGCTCATTCTGCCCGAACCATGCTCGAGATGGCTTCGATGTACTGCTTGCAACACCCCGAGGATGCAACACCGGTTTTCCGATTCTTGCGGGCTTGCTCCGAGATGCAGTCGCAGGCGAGCTGACCTGCCTGAACGCTGCGAGTCACCGTCGCGATGGGTACGGGATGAGCCGCGTGCCGGCTTCACGGAGGTGCTCCAACGTGGCCTCGGCACGTCCCACGCGTAGGTCGACATCCTTGGTGGTGCGAGCGCTGTGCAATCGAAGCTCCAGGACCAGACCTCCCTTCAAAGTGACATTCTCTCCGAATACATGGATCACCCGGGCCAGAAACCTCTCAAAGACAATGAGCTGATACAACGCGCCACCTCCTCCTTTTCTCGAAGAAGCTGACGCCATATCTTTCGAAT
>CAYFTY010000290.1:0-5917 GCA_964346045.1 uncultured Bradymonadales bacterium
CCTTCCGGGGGCGAGCGGCGCGCTCGAAGATCCCTCGAACGTTCGGAAACTCGAAGACGAGATTCATCGCGAGCTCGATGCAATCCTCGAGGGTTCGGACTACGAGATCGAACTTCGCGAAGGGTCGACCGCATCCGAGCTCGAAGCCGGTGCTGAGGCAAGCGGCATGCTGGTCCTGGGCACCAACCCCGACAGCTTTTCGCGCTTCGCGTTGGGCTCGGTCCCCGAGCGTCTCAGCCATCGTCCCACCGTTCCGATGGCAGTGATCGGTACGCGCGACCAATTTCCTCAAAACCCGAATTGGATCGTAGGGGTCGATTTCAGTGAAAGCTCGAATGCCTCTCTCTCGCATACCATCGAGATGGCCAGAGCAGCGAATGCGACCTTGAATTTGATCCACGTCGTCCCGGTGCCGACTCCGGTCGTGGTTTCAAACGATGCTATCATGGAGCTCGAGAGCCAGAGTTTCTCGATCAAACAGGCTCGGCTCTGGGCCCAGGAGCGCATGGACGATTTCCTCGAGCGCTTCGAATCGGAACTGGATGCCGTCGAATTCGATGTCAAGATCGTCGAGGGATACCCTCTGCTCAGGCTCGAAGAAGCATGTCGCGAACTCGATGCTGACGCGATCATCGTTTCGCCCACGGGTCGTTCGGCTCTCGGCGACCTCATCATGGGAAGCGTTGCGTACGGTCTGGTGAAGAGGCTTCCGACGAACGTGATATTGATCCCCACGTGACCTACGACTCAGGCCATCTATCGTGATGGATGCCGACATTCAGGCAGATGCAGATCAGACGCTCGAAGCCGAGCTCGACGCCGCATTTCCTGCTCCGGGAGAAGTGAGTGGAGCGGTGGTCGACTGTTTTGCCGACCTGCCGCGGACCTTCCGCGAGCAATGGGATCTCGTGGCAGATATCGACCCCGAGACGCTCGTCGAGCGCGTCGAAGAAGATTTTGAAAACGAACCTGATCTGCGCCGTGAGATCTTGACGTCCTATCTGGCTCAGCGGCTGGGCTATACACGCCTCTTCCACCGTCGCGAGAGCCTGGTCACCGAACCACTATGGGACCTTTTGTTGGCCGAAAACTTCGCCCAACTCGACGCCTACGATCGCGATATCCTCTGGATGATTGCCGCGTCGACCCGGCGCGTTCGCACCTATATCGAACCCCGGGCCGCTGTGGCGGCGATCGCAATCTGGAGGCATGACGACGGAGAACGTCGACGCTTTGCCGAGCTCTTATTGCGTAGAAAATCGCTCTGGCTCGACGATGGCTGGCTCTACGACCTGGTGCGCACGCTCGCACGTCGCGCACACGAGCTCGAAGTCAACGAGTCGCGAAGACTCCTTGCGCTCGCTCGAACCCAACTCGAGGGCGGGTTTGCGGATACGGTCGCTCATATGGGCGGATTCTTTTTCATCCGCCGTTACGATCACTGGTATGTCGGCTCGGCCCGAAAGAATCTGATCAATGCCTGTGACGAAGCAGCCCTGGCGAGCCCGTTCAAAAACCAGGCATGGCTCGATCTCATGGGCGATGCGGCGGTGAGTAAAGATCTCACCCACGTGTGGCTCGAGCGACCGGTGCAGGCGGCCATTCGACTCGCCTGTCTGCATGATCCCGAACGCGAAGAACGATTGCGTCATTTCGATCGACGATGCCTCTACGAGGCCGACCACCCGCGGCTGCGCGCCCTCTACGAAACCGAATTGGTGGCGTTGCGTCGGGGGGATGCACGAGTCGGCGCCTGGTTGGTCGACGAGGTCGAACGTGCGGCCGTCGAGAATCCCGTGCGAGCCATGCGCCTGCTCGAGCTCATCATCTCCGAGACGCATCCCGGTCCGACGGTCTGGTCGGTTCGATTGATTCGAGCCATCGATACTTCCGGGGTGAGCACCCTCGACCCGCTGATGGAACGTCTGCTCTCGCTCTATGTGCGCACCTATCATCTCGAACCCTACGCAGTGCGACTCGTGAAGCGTCTCGGGCGGGCCGTCGACTGGTCGAAATACGCCGACGTGTCGATCGCGGATCTCGATACCTATCTGATGGTTTCGGATTACGAAGCCCCCTTTGCGGCCTTCGAGGTCGAATACGAGGGGGTCCGCATGGCGCACACCGATAAAGATGCCGCGGCCTATGTGCGTTACTTCCGCGAGAAGCGTGACGATCCGAACCTGGTGACGCGCTTCGTGCAGAATTTTCGAACGCCTACCGACTGGCTCGCGACGGGCCTTGGCGAGAGTTCGGCGGTCGACGCGCTCTTTAGTCTGCTCATGCAAGAATTCGAGTCGATCGCTCGCGCCGGGGTCCACAGTGAGGAAGTCCTCGAGACCTTCCACGACCTCGGCACGCAGATCGAGCGCCTCGATGAACTCATCGAGCGACCGATCCCCGGGGTGCAGCAGGCGCTGCGCGCCCGACGCCATCGTCCGATTCTCCTCGCGGGGTTCGTCGGCGCGCTCGGCGGCGGCCTGGCGCCACATACGCTGGGTGCCTCGGCAGTCTTTGATGCACCGCTTCTGATGCGTCTTGCGACCGATATCGCGGCTCGTTCGTGCTGGTTCTATGGATTCGATCCGGCCGAGGATCCACAGCTTCCGCTGGCCATCATGGCGGTGGCCCTGAGCGGCTCGAGCCCCGAAAGCGTCGATGCTGACGACGTGCGCCGGCTCTTCCATACCTTCTTGATTCGCAAGAGCTTGATCGTAGCTTCGATATCGCAGGGAGCGATTGCGCAGGTCCTCGGACCGTCGCTACACAGCCTTTTCGACATTGCATCGAGCTCGCGCCGTAAGAGACGGATCTCGACCGACCGGCTCGTGGGTCAACTCACGCGTCGTCAAGCATCGTGGAGAGACCGAGTGGTCGAAGGAGCTGCGCATTTCGTACTGCCCACTGTCGAAGCTCTGATCGGAGCAGCGCTGAATATGGCCATCATCTACGATATCTCCGAGTCGGCCGAGGCGGTACTGACCGATCGCTTCCTCGCCCGTAAATACTCCGACTGGCAGGAGACCTGGTGAGCTCGGAAGACGACATTCATCACGAAAGCGAGATGGTCGACACCATTGCGGCCAGGGCTCGCGATGTGAGCAGTGGCCCCGAAGGTATCTTCGAGTTCGTCTCGAGTTCGGATCGCACCCGTCCACATGATCTGGCGCGCACGCCTGACACCAAACTCCGCATCGCGCATATCACGGATATTCACGTGCCGAGTGAGGTGCAGCTCGCCGAGCGCCTGCGCGATTTCGTGACCCAGCATGACTCGTGGGGAGAGCTCGCTCATAAACTGTCGGCGATCTCGAATGCGCTGGCTCATAATTACCATTCGGCCCGGCAGCTCTATACGAATATCCTCAAGAAGACGCTCGTCGGGCTGCACAAAGCAGATGTCGACCATCTGGTGGTGACCGGAGATGTCGCACATTGCGGGCTCGAGCCCGAATTCCTCGAGATGCGTGCGATCTTTAAACTCACCGGCTGGTGGGGTGAAGACAAGCTTACGGTCGTTCCCGGAAATCATGATCGATTCAACCTCTATGAGAGGTTCGCGCGCGATTCGATGGAAAAGTTCTTCCCTATCGCGTCGTCCCGCAGACCGCGCGCAAAAACCCTCGAAGGCGGCGTCGTGCTCTACGAAGTCGAGAGCAATTGCGACCGCATCGACGATCGCCATTTTGCCGAAGAGTGGCTGCCGAACACCGTCGGTCGCATCTACCCCGAGGAGTACGATTTCATTGCCGCCTCAAAAGACGAACATGCCGGGCGAAGGGCTCTCGTGCTTTTACATCACCACATTACCAATGACTGGTACGAGACGGGCGCCGAGTCGATCGGAGGATTCATGGATCCGGCCGATAACGCCGACAAGATGCTCGAAGCAGCACGGCTTACCGATCCGAATGCTGGCGTCCTTCACGGGCACAAACACGATCTGATGGCCGTGGATTATACGACGGGGCCGCATGCGGTCTCATGCCCGGGGGGCTTTGCGGACACCCTTGCTCTCACGCTCCTCGACCTGAATACAAACGACGAATTCACCCACACTCAGATACGGCTGCGGCTCTAGAGCTCGGGGCCTCTCGCGTCGGCCTCCCGGGCCGACCATCGCTCGATGCCGCGGACTCTGCCTCGGCGTGACCCCTCTGGTTCGAGCGCTCTGATGTGCGCTGACTCAGCGCTGCCGGCTGAGGGCCGATACTTCGTTGCACCGATCCCAAGTGCATTGTATGGTCCCGCGAGCATGAAATCCTAACCTTTATTCGCCTCCCTACACGTCTCAACCAAATCCAAGGTGCCGAAATCATGAGCGTATCTGTAGAGGTACCCGCGCTCGGTGAATCTGTAACCGAAGCTATCATCGCCGAATGGCTGAAGTCCGAAGGCGACTTCATCAACGAAGACGAGACTCTGGTCGAGCTCGAGACCGACAAGATTACGGTCTCGGTGCCATCTCCGATCACCGGAAAAATCGTCTCGCTCAAAGCCTCGCTCGACGACACCGTCGAAGTGGGCGATGTGATCGCTGAGATCGAACCTGGCGATGCTCCGGCAGATGACGACTCGGGCGATGATTCGGCCGACGATAAAGACAAGGACAAGGTCGAGAGCAAAGAGGATGCTAAGAAGAGCGATGACCAGCCGTCCAACAAGCCGGCGGGCGACCAGCCGCTGAGCCCCGCAGTTCGACGATTGGTCGAAGAACACAGCCTCGACGCAAGCAAGATTCCGGCGAGCGGCCCGAATGGTCGACTCCTCAAAGGGGATGTACTCGCCTATGTCGAGGATGGCGGTGACAAGGGCAAAGACTCGAAGCCGTCCAAGACCGAACGTCCCGATGTGGACGAAGACGCACTCGAAGAGCGCGTGAAAATGAGCAAGCTGCGACAGACAGTGGCGAGGCGACTCGTCCAGGCGCAGCAAGATGCCGCGATGCTCACGACCTTCAACGAGGTCGATATGAGCGCAGTGATGGACCTGCGTTCCAAGTACAAGGGCAAGTTCCAGGACAAGTACGGCATCAAGCTCGGCTTCATGTCGTTCTTTGTGAAGGCCGCCGTCGAGGCGCTCAAGGCCTTCCCGGCCGTCAACGCCGAGATCGATGACGACCATATTGTCTACAAGAATTACTACCACATCGGAGTGGCTGTCGGTGGGCCCAAAGGGCTGGTCGTTCCGGTCGTACGAAACGCCGATCAGCTGAGTTTCGCCGAGGTCGAACAAGAGATCGGCCGACTCGCCGGAAAGGCGATGAATAATAAACTCGGTCTCGACGACATGCGTGGCGGAACGTTCACCATCTCGAATGGCGGCATCTACGGGTCGATGCTCTCGACGCCGATCTTGAATCCACCCCAGGTCGGGATTCTCGGCATGCATAATATCGTCGAGCGGCCTGTGGCCATCGACGGTCAGGTCGAGATTCGCCCAATCATGTATCTCGCACTGAGCTACGACCACCGTATCATCGACGGCAAGGAAGCCGTGTCGTTCCTGGTCAGGCTCAAGGAGTGCATCGAAGAGCCCGAACGCATCCTGCTCGAGATCTGAAACACGGGAATCTGAATCCGCGCACGTCGATTTGGAATCCTATCGTAAGTGACTAGCTTTACGGTGTCGTCGCCGCGTCGGCGACACAGAAAACGGAGTGTTATATGAGCGAAGCCATTGAGCTGACATCGAATAATTTCGAAGACGAAGTCGTGAATAGCGACGTACCCGTGGTCGTCGACCTCTGGGCACCGTGGTGCGGCCCGTGCCGCGCGATTGCGCCGATTCTCGACAAACTCGCGCAGGAATACGACGGCAAAGTCAAAGTGGCCAAAGTTAACGTCGATGACGAGCCTGAGCTCGCTCAGGCTCGTCATCGACGTTAACTTTGGCCACTTTGACTTTGCCGTCGTAT
>CAYFTY010000291.1:0-5915 GCA_964346045.1 uncultured Bradymonadales bacterium
CCCCCGCAGCCTCGCGGTATGCCTCGATCTCTTCGGGGGTCAAATCCTGGGCGCCCGCAACTTGAGGAACGGCCAGGAGCAGAAGAACGAGGCTGAGGAATCGTTTCATTCGAATTTCCCGACTTTGAGAATATCGTCGAGATCCTTTTTCTCGTCTTTCGGAGAGTCGTCTCTGGGCCGATCCTTCACCGGGTCCTTTCGGACTTTCTTCTCTCTGGGGATCTCTTCGAGCTCAATGCTAATACCGTCGTCTGCATCCTGTCGAGAGACCACGGTCTCCCTGGATCGATATCCTCTGCGCGAGAACTCGAGCGTCGCTTCTTCTCGGTCGAGTTCAATCCTCATCGGCGTCTTGCCGATCTTGCGCCCGTCCATCTCGACCGCCGCACCTCGAGGGTTCGTTTCAATCTGCACGAAGACCGACGTTTTCTCGACAGGCCGAGGCTCTTCATCCTCAGGCATCTCGACTTCGACTGGATCTTCGTCGGGTGTGTCGAGAATCGGTGGAGTCTTCGTTTCAGTAAATTCAAAGGATTCAGACGTCTGCTCGACCTCGTCGGCTTGAATCTCAACCACGTCGTTCGGAGCGTCATCCTGAAATAACAAGACGACGCCAACGATCGTGAGCACGATGACAAGCCCTACCGCAGCCCACGGAGCCCATGCTGGCAAGCCATCCGACGACTCGTCTGCCGTCGTGAAGGTCGTCTCGCTGCGACGCGGCTCGGCCGGCGCCTGGTCTTCGATAGATGCCGTCGAATTGCGCTCTGGAAGTGCACTTGCAACGGTCGCGTTGTCTGCATGTGGCGATACGCCGACGCCCGGCACGTCTCTATCGTCGGCCCCAGGCCCTGCTGGAGTCCGATAATGGCCACGCGTCTGGGGTTGAGAGGGAGTCAGCGTCGTCTTCGCATTCTCGAAATCCGTCGATGCATCGACGAGCTTGGCCGCGATCGTCACCGGATCTTCAGAGCCCGAGTTTTCGGATAGCTCGGCCGCACGCCGCATACTCTCGGCCATATGATCGAGATCCGAACCTTCCGCATCGATCACTGCGACATACCTGGCTGCCTCGACCTCATCGACCTGAGCCGACAAATCGAGCCCCTGAAGCGCCGCTTCGAGAGCATCGTACATCGATTCGGCGTTTGGATATCGTTGCTTCGGATCCCGAGCGCACGCACGCAAGATCACAGGCTCGAGAGGTGTCCCCGCAAAAGGCGGAGGAATCTTGATCTGGTGATTTAGATGCAGCATCAAGAGCTGCGCCGTATTCGTGCCCTGCATGACTCGCTGACCCAGGAGCATCTCGAGAAAAATCAGCCCCGCCGCGTAGACATCCGCAGTGTAGTTTACGCCCTCGGCGATGAAGTTTTCGGGAGACATATAATGGAGCGAGCCGACGATCTGTCCCGTCTGCGTCAGATCCGTCGCGTTCTGAGCCAGCGACTTTGCCACCCCGAAATCGAGCAATTTCACGAAGTCAGTGCGACGCCCCGCCCGGGTCACGAAAATATTCGACGGCTTCAAGTCGCGATGCACAATTTCGTTGGCGTGTGCTTCCGAGAGTGCATCGAGAATCTGGAGCGTGATTTCAGAGGCGCGAGAGAGCGGGAGAGGCCCGGTCGTTTCGAGGAGCTCCTTGAGATCCAGCCCCTCCAGATACTCCATCACCAGGTAGAAGAGCCCGTCCTCATCCCGGCCAAAATCATAGATTTCAACGACGTTCGGGTGCCTGAGCTGCATCGCGAGCTCGACCTCGCGTCGAAAACGCCCGGTCAATTTCTCGAGGCGGTCTTCGTCGGGCAGGATCACCTTCATGGCCACGAGTCTGCCGATCGGACGTTGCTTGGCCGCATAGACCATGCCCATACCGCCCCGTGCGACCACCCTTTCTACTTCGTATCTACCGGCGACGATGTCACCGATTTTCGGGAGCTTCATCGATACTTCGCCCTCTCTCCATCGAGACCGGAACCTATCATATACGGGCGGGGCCCGCTAATTCAGAGGCTCCAGGAATTGCACTCGACTCGTTCTCCGAAGCTGAGGATTGTACCGGCGACGTCTTTCGCGCTAGGCTCTTGATTGTTGATCCGGCCCGTTTTCGTCGAGAAGTAGGAATGAAGAAGCTTCTGTTCATGACGTCTCTCGTAGTCCTCGGAGCATGGCTCTCAGGATGCGGCGACCTTCAGTGTGATCGTGATGCCGACTGCGCCGACGGCGAGGTATGTGCCGATGCAGGAGGCGTACTCTTCTCGTCGCGGATCTGCGTGGCCGCAAGCGATCTACCCCCGACCCAGCCGGGGGATATGGCGAGCGATCTCGGCGAAGATGGCATGGTCACCGCAGAAGACATGAGCCTTCCCGATGTCGCAGAGATGGGTGTCATGCCCTCGGATATGTCTACCGATGCAGGGCAACCCGACGCCCCCTGCGTGCCGCGCACCACACAGGAAATCTGCACTGCGAATGGGGCCGATTGCGGCGAAATCGAAGTCGAGGAATGCGGCGCGACGCTGATGTTGAATTGCGGCGGCTGTCAGGCTGATAACGAATCCTGCAATGCCCAGAACAAATGCGAATGCGTCCCCGAGACCGACGAGGATTTCTGCGCAGCCGCCGGGGCCGATTGCGACGTTGTCAACGGACGCGACAACTGCGGCATGGACCGAAGCGTCGATTGCGGCATGTGCGATGGCAACGAAGTGTGCGGCGAACAGGCACCGAATGTGTGCGGCTGCCCGTGTAATATCGGCGGCACGTGCTATCCAGACGGCGCCGTGAACCCCTCGAACCCATGCGAGGTCTGCGATCCTCCCGAAAGCACGACCAGCTGGTCGCTCGATGTCGGACGAACCTGCTCGGACGAAGACCCATGCACCACCGACGACATCTGTCGTACAGACGGCTCATGCCGTGGCGATGAGGTGCAGTGCACGGCATCCTCGGTGTGCCGCACTGCTTCCTGCAATCCGTCCAATGGAGCCTGCGAAGAAAGGGATGTTCCCGACGGCAGTGTCTGCCCGGGCGCGGGGCCCAGCTGCGTCAGTTATTCGTGCCAGAGCGGCTCGTGCCAATCCGCCATCGACAGTGGAAGCTGCCTGATATCAGGAAGCTGCTATTCAACGGGCGACTCCCAACCGGGTGACCTGTGCCAGCAATGTCGGCCGGGCATCAGCCAGACGAGCTGGAGTCTTGCAAACTCGGGCACGCCCTGCGAATCGGATGGTATCCCCTGCACCCAGGACGTATGCAATGATAGCGGCAGCTGCGTCCATCAGCTCGTCGGGAACCGCTGCCTGATCTCGGGGACCTGCTACATGGACGAAGATCGCAATCCGAACGACGAGTGCGAATGGTGCGACCCATCTGAATCTACCAGCTCGTGGTCGATCGCAGCCAACCAACAATGCACCTCAGACGGGCTGAGCTGCACCACCGATGTCTGCAACGCCACGGGGCAATGCGTGCATCTGCTACAGGCCAATAAATGCCGCATCAACAGCACGTGCTACAACGAAGGAAATCGCAATCCCAACAACGAATGCGAGTGGTGCGACCCGGGTACCTCTCCCTCGGCGTGGGTCAATGCAACGGCCGGAACGAGCTGCACCGATGACGGTGTTAGCTGCACCGACGATATCTGCGACGGAAACGGCACCTGTGACCATCCTATCACCGCCAACAAATGCCTTGTTGGCACGACATGCTACGACTCGGGAGAGAGCCCGGGATTCAACTGCTGCCAGGCTTGCGTGCCGCTCGTGAGCCAGACGTCGCTCTCCGATGCAAACGAAGGCATGACGTGCGCGACCTACTGCGGATTTGGCCCCGGCACGTGTCAGGGCGGTGTCTGCACAGACGGCATCGAAGTATGCATCCCCGATGCCTGCCCATGACCGTTTCGACCGAATGGAGAAAGTTGCGCACCCTCAACCCCTGTGATACCTCGTTAAGGCGATTCCTACGCTTATACACACAGCATCGAGTGTGACGATGACGCAGCCACGATCCCTGTGGGGAGCATTGATCAGCAGCTTTCTCATTGCCCTCCTCGCGCTCGCCCCGACCCGTGGTTGGGCGCAGGACTTCGAGTTCGGCGAAGACGAGGTCGAAGAAGTCCCGGATGACGCGAGTGGTCCGCCCGCCGATGAAGGCGATGACTCTGATATGGTTTTCAGCGACGATGGCCTCTCGCAGGAAGACACGGTCGAGACCGAAGAGAAGCCTTCGGTGGCGGTGCTCGCCGTTCCCGGACCCAACGCGGATCCGCAGCGACGCCAGGAAATTCAGCAGGCGATGTCCGAATACGCCAATACGCTGCCCAATATCATTTCGGTAGGCCCCGAGGGCGCGCTACCCGCGCTCGAGCAACGAGACCCGGCGACGTGTGTGACCGAACCCATCTGCCTGGGCGCCGTCGGTGACGCCGCCGACGTCGACCGCTTGCTCATCGGACGCGTCAAGCAGGGTGATGCCGGACTCACGCTCGAAGTCGACTACTTCGACGTGAACGACCGACTCTTCTTGAAGTATCACTCGTCGCAGCCCGTCTCGGGAACCTCGGGACTCGTCGAAGCCGTCGAGCCAGCCATGAAAGACATCTTCAATATTCGGGACCCGAGCGATGATCCGAATTTTGTCGGAGACGAAGATTCCGGCATCGTTCAGGACATCGTCGCCTGGGGCTCGGCAGGGCTCGCCGTGGTCTTTTTGGGTACCGGAATCTATTTCGGAACGCAGGTCTCAAGCGCCGAGAGCGACCTCGAAGATACCGAAGGCGAGAATGGCATCTTCAGCATCACGCAAGAAGTTGCGCAGGAGCGTGTACGATCTGCCGAAGGAGACGCAACCGCCGCCAATATCTTCTATGGCCTCGCGGGCGCCATGGCCGTCACCTCGGTCGTCTTCTTCATCATCAAAGGCGGCTCGGACGTCGCCGAGGACCAGGAACGCGTCGACGTCATCGAAGACTTTCGCTTCGGGCCCACTATTACTGAGGCTGGCGCCGGATTTGGAGCAGGCTTCTCGTTCTGAGATGATCGCATCGTCGTAATCTGAGAGATGAACATGATTGGTATTTCGAAAACACGCCTCGCCCTGCTGCTCGTTGCACTTGCATCCTTTGCTTTTGGCATCTGGACCGGCTGCAGCGTGGGCTTCGACACGGCTCAGTCCGGCAAGTTCCCGTGCACCGACGACAGCGATTGCATCAATGGATTCGAGTGCCTCTCGAACCTCTGTCAGAAAATTGAGGGTTCGAATAACACAGTCAGCTGCAACGATGCCGACGGAGACGGTTTTGGTGTCGGCGAAACGCTCGAGGAACGACAGGGATGCCCACAGTGCGAGAACTTTGGCCTCTGCGACGAAGACTGCAACGACATGGACCCCGCCATCAATCCGGGCGCTATCGAGCAGTGCAATAACATCGACGACAACTGCAATAGCGAAGTCGACGATCCCACGCCCTGCATGGACAACGGCGACTGCACCGATTTGCAAGGCCCCCCCAACACGCAGCCCCAGTGCGACATGAACACCAACACCTGCCAGATCTTCATGGTCACGCAGATCTGCACCGGCGGCGTCAGCCCCTGCCCCTGCAATAACCAACCGCAGATGTGCACGGAAGGCATGTACCCGACCATCCCCGAGCCATCTGAGTGTATTCAGTAGCTCGGGCGGCTTTTCGAGCCGGCTCGGCCAGGTCCCCAGCTCGTCTCAGCCAGAATTATTCCGATACTTCGGCGGATTCGCGTGGGTCCGTCTTGCGAGATAGCCATGGCTCGGGCTGACCAGGCGAGCGCTCTCCGTCTCTCATATAGCGCCAACCTCCCGAGAATCGGGCAATCACCACCGCGACAAAACTCATACCTTTTTGGCAACGGCGACAATCACCCATATTTGGC
>CAYFTY010000292.1:0-5912 GCA_964346045.1 uncultured Bradymonadales bacterium
CACCCGCGGCCGCTTGCTCGAGCGCGGCCTCGACGAACTCGCCGCCGTCGGCGTGTTCTTCGTCAGGCACCTCGGCGAGCACCTGAAAGTCGAAACACACACCGATCATCGTCGGGATGTAGCGAAAATCCCGTGCGAGCGCGCGGTCGTAGTAGCCGCCGCCATAGCCGACGCGTGCGCCTCGCCTGTCAAAAGCGAGCCCCGGCATCAGAGCGACGCCGATCTCTTCGATATCCTCGACCTCAGCCTCAGGTGACGGCTCGGGAATCCCAAAGGCGCCCTCGACCATCGCGTCTTCATCATCGACGCGCGCAAAGACCATCTCGCCGTGTTTTTCGATGCGGGGATAGTAGATGGTGCAATCGAGTTCTCGACGCCAGTGGCGAACGGCTTGCGTCACCGACGGTTCGTCGCGAATCGAGGCAAAGACAGCGATTTCAGAGGGCGTAATTTCGTAGATGAGGCGCTCATTGATGGATTCGACGAGCGCCTTGCGGCGGGCAGGTTCGAGAGCCGTTCGACGCTCACGCATTTCTTCGCGAACGGCGGCCTTCTCTAGATTCGCGCTCATTCCAGGTCGGCCTCGGCTTCGTCGATGATCGCCATGGCCGAGTTTACTTTTTGTTGCAGTGCCTGGCGCAACTCCTCGCTCTTGCGGCGCGCCTCGAAAAGTTCTTCGGCGACGTTCATGCTGGCGAGCATCAGGAGCTTATCGAGCGAGACCGAAGGAGCCGCATCCTGCAGGACGCCGACCTTCTGGTCGACATAAGCCGCGAGCTCATTGACGTGTTTGGGGTCGCGATCGCTTTTGATCGAGAGCTTTTGTCCGCGAATATGGACGCTGACCGAGCCAGACCTCGAATTCGAGGAATCTGCCGTCTCGGTCGTCGTGGACTTGGTGCTCTTGGACCCTCGAATCGTCACGCCAAACCTCCGTGTCCTGCGTTGCTCTTATCGACCTGATTGAACGGTACATCAAACTAACGTGAATCGATCGGCATCTTCAACCGATTTTCGTGTTCGTGGCGATTCTCAGTCGGCAGAATCTCCATTCGGCGTTTGTCCATGCGGCTTTCCGAGGGTGTATACGATTGCGACGCCGGCGAGCGCCGCGAGCAGGTACGAAACCCAGGGCGTGAATCCGTAGGCCACGCCCAGATATCCAAAGCCCGCAGCGAGCGCCATGGTCGTCATCGCGTACGGAAACTGTGTGCGAACATGGTCTAGATGGTCGCACGAGGCGGCGATGCTGCTCATCACCGTCGTATCCGAGATGGGTGAGCAATGGTCGCCAAAGATCGCGCCGTCGAGGACCGCGCCAAAGCATAAAAAGAGGATGATCTCGGCGTTGGCCATACCTTCGGTCATATAGAACGCCAGAGGGATCAGCGCGGGCAAGAGGATGCCCATCGTGCCCCAGGATGTCCCGGTGGCGAAGGCGACAGCCGCGGCGAGTACAAAGGTCACCAGCGGCAAGAGCTCGGGCGTCAGAAAGCCCTCGACAGCGCCCACGAGATAGATGCTCGTCCCGAGGTCGTCGCAGACGGCACGGATGGCCCACGCGAGGATCAGGATCGTGACCGCGAGCCACATGGCAGGAATCGCGCTCAACCAGGTCTCGGTCGCCTGCCGCCACGTCATGATTTTCTGTCCGGCGCTGAGCGCGATGGCGGTCGCCGAGCCGAGCATCGAAGCCCAGAATAGCACCTTGGCGTTATCGGCGTTGCTAAAGGCATCGCGCCAAGCCTGATACGAGCCAATATCGCTCAGTGCCGCGCCCCAGCCCTCGGCGATCGCTGCGAATTGCCAGGTAAAGAGGCCAGGGATCGATGAGCCTGCGCTCGACCACCCCGACCAGAACATCCCGGCAAAGACGGCGATGAGCACGAGCGTCACCGGGATTACGGCGTTGTACCAGCGATGCGGTGCGCCCTCGATCGGCTCGACCTTTGAGAATGCAGCACTCGTCAGTGGTTTCGAGCCCGGGCGCAAGACTTCGCCGGTCTCCAAGGCGCGCTTTTCAGCGTTCCACATGGCGCCGTAATCGCGGCCCGAGTAGGCAATCAAAAAGACAAAACCGAGGGTCATCAAACAGTAGAATCTCAGCGGCAAGACCCCAAAGAAGATGTCGTAACCGCTCAGGCCCAGTTGCAGCTGCTCTGAAAGTTCGCCGAAGAGGCCGACTTCGTAGCCGATCCAGGTGGAAATCACCGCGACACCGGCGATGGGAGCGCTGGTCGAATCGACGAGATAGGCCAATTTTTCGCGACTGATGCGTCGTTTGTCGGCCAGAGGTCGCATCGTCGAGCCGACGACGACCGTATTCGCATAATCGTCAAAGAAAATCGCCCCACCCATCAGGGCCGTCGCGATACGGGTCGAGCGCGCGGATTGCGCAAGGGCCCGTACCTTGTCCAGAACGCCCGCGATGCCTCCAGAACGGGTCACGACCTGCACCATGCCCACCAGCGCGAGCGTGAAGAAGATGATGTAGAGATTGAAGGTGCTCGCCACCGAACCCCAGACATACTCGCTGGCGGCTTTCCAGAGCCCCGTAACGGGATTCCACCCGGTCGCGATCGTCGCTCCGAGCCACACGGCGCCGGCCAGGCCCAGCACGAGTTTTCGAAAGAAAAGCGCGATGAAGACTGCCATCAGCGGCGGCAATACCGATTGCCAGTCACCGATCCGCTGCCGCTTCTTGAGCGGCTTTTCGAGCCCCGGACTCTCGACCGCCACCGTCACCGCCTCGCGGGTCGCGACCACGCCGAAATGGGTATCGGGCGCCTGTGTATCGCTCGTAAAAAGCCGGCTTCGTACAGATTCTTCCAGAGCATCTGGCCCGGTGTACTCAGCGCTCGTGCCGCTCTCGTCTACGAGCTCTGCGACATCGCCGGTAAGCCCTCGGGCTGCAACTTCGGCCGTGAGTCGCGACGAGGTCTCGAGCGGCGCCTCGAAGAACGGGAGAAGCACAAACGAGAGCATGAGGGCCGCAATAAAGCCCATGACGTGACGGGGCTGAATCTCGCGCTCAGGGCTTTCGTTTGACACAGGTCTCCACTCTTTTTGTCCCGAGGCCGGCTCGACTCGATAGAGGCGGCGTCGACGCAGGTCGGTGAGCCTGTCGAAAGTGCCGCAGCCACTCGTTAGAACCTCTAGATAGACCGTCGAGACGCGATTGAAAAGCTGCACCAGATTGGACTCGAGCGATTTGGTACCTAGGTTGGCCCGCGGTGCATCCCACAGACGACACTTCAAGGAGAACGCTATGGCTGAAAATCACGATTTGCTCGACGACCTGAATCAACTGCTCGCCGACGAGATGGTCTTTTACCAGAAGCTTCGCAATTTCCACTGGAACGTCCGCGGACCCGCGTTCTTCCAGCTGCACGAGAAATTCGAGCTGATGTATACCGCCAGCGCCATGCAGGTTGATCAGATTGCCGAGCGCATCCTCGCGTTGAACGGGCGCCCCAAATCGACGCTGGGCGAGTTCCTCAAAACGAGTCGGCTCGACGAACAACCTGAGGTCCCCAAAGCAAATTCGATGGTCAGCGAGCTGCACAGCGACCTCAATACCCTCGTCGATTACATCGATAAGGTGCGCAAACTCGCCGAAGAGAAAGGCGACGATACGACCGTCAATCTGATGGACGACATCGGCGATGCGCACGAAGCCGACGCGTGGATGTTCCGCGCCTGGCTGGACTGACTACGCTCTATTCGAAAACCAGGACTTCGTCCTGACCATGCTTTTCGATCAGCGCGTCGACGCGCTCGAGGAATTGCTCACGCCGGTTCCAGAGCACGTCGAGGCGCAGGCGTTCTTCATTCGACGAATTGGGGAAGAGCATACCATCGAGCCACGAGCGATCCATCAATCTGACCGACGCCACAAAGTTGGCGCTCATGCGCTCGACGGGCTCGAAGCGTGCATCGACACGAATCGATGACTGCAGATGGAAACATGCGCCGTTGTCGATCGAAACGAATCGGCCGTCGGCGAATTGATTGTTCACGCCGTAATAATCTTCGTTGGTGCTGAACCGGTCCCAATTATTCGTGAGATAGTCGAAGATCATCACGTTCGAGACCTGGCGCGCGACCGAGCGAGTCGTCGCGTCGCCTCGCTCGTTTCGGATCTTTCGGTAATACTCACCGTCTTTGTAGATCGCCAGCGGCTTGGTTGCCTCATCAAAGGGTTGGTCTAGGACTTCGATCGAGCCGTCGACATTGAGCCAGGGCTCCCAGATGTGGGTGTACTCGATGGGCCAGTCGGTGAATTGAGGTACCCAGTCTTTGAGCACGCCGTAGAGATACTCGCGCTCGATGCCGTCGGGGCCGGGCTCGCGAATCCACACCATCTCATCAAATCGCTCGGCATAGGAACGCTGCTTGAGAGAATCCATGGGATAGAGCGCCTCGAAGTCTTCGCGTGAAATGCGAGCGCTCATGCTGCGCGGGATGTCAAAATCGCAGCTCGCTACCTGACAAAAACGCCATGCAGCGACTTCGACGCGCCAGCCCTGCTCCCATTCGACCTGGCCGGGCTTGAAGGCATAGACGTTCTCGCCGCCTCGCTTCAACTTCATCGAGATCGAGCGGCCGCCACCGAGCGCTTTGATCACGTCGACGTCGGTGTCGAACCCGATGGTCTTCACATCGTCTCGAAGAGTTGGATCGACCCGGACGACGCGGGCAAAGAGCCGTTTGAGCTCGGGGTCAGGCTGGGCTGCGTAGGCTTCGATGATCACCTGGCGGGCCTCGGACCACTCACCGGCACCGCTGAGCGCGCGGGCCTGCAGCGCGACCAATTCGGGGCTACCCGGCTCACGCCGGCGAACCTCGTGCACCAGCGCCAGCGCCGAGCCGAAATCGGCCCGTTCGACGGCGTCGCGAATCTCGTCCTGCAGCTCATCGACCGATTTTTCGCGCAGCGTGCCCAGCTCTCGAGCAATGGCTTTCGAGCGTGAGCCCGTGGCATAGGCCGCACGAAGCGCTTCTTTGGGAGTGCCGAACGACGGCTGCGTCTCGGTCTGCGGAAGATACGTCTGCCAGTATGGGTAGGTGAAGACGCCCACGACCGCAGCGAGTGCGAGTGCGATGAGCACAAAAGCGATGCGTCCGAGCGAGTTGTCTTTCTGCGATTCGCCGAGTGGGCGCGCCGTGGGCGCATCGAGATCGACCTCGGCTGGCTCGCTCGCATCCTGGGAATCGAGCGCCGCATCGACCGCATTGGCTTCAACGTCCGAGTCGGCCACCTCAGCCACCTCGGCTGCATCGACAGGTTCGGCGGCCGCAGCCTGACGGCCTGCGGAGACCTCGGGAATCGGCGGCGGGGCCGTCGCTTTGTCGTTAGCCTGGACCTGAGTCGATTCGTTCTGCGGCTCGGGCGCGATGGGCTCGGGAATACCGGTTTCAGGCGTGGATTCGAGACCTTGAGGCGCAGGAAGACGCGTCGAGGCTGACTCGCCCGGGCTATGAGCTTTGATTTCGTCACTGGATTCGTCTTCATACGCGGTGCGTTCCCGCTCGGCAGAAGCTGTCACGAGAATCATCGCGTCGCGGGCATCCTTGCGAAGCTCATCTTCGACCCATGGCAAGAGCGGATGACGCGTCATCGGGAGCCAGCGATCTTCAAACTCCAGCTCGATCGCGCCAAGCCAGACATCACTTCGCAAAAGCAGCTTCAGCCCGGCGAGGTCGAGCGGCCCGAACGGCTCGTCCGAAACGCGAGCGCGAACCCCTCGTTCGAGTGCCGCCCTGCCCTGATCGAGTGTCCACTGTGGCTGCATCTTCTCGAAGAACTCGCGAGCAATCTCGGGCGGAGCCGCCGGAACCTCGGTCGTATCATCGAGCGTCGAGGCAGATGGCTGGGTCTCGACGGCAGACGACTCGACGGCCGATGATCC
>CAYFTY010000293.1:0-5903 GCA_964346045.1 uncultured Bradymonadales bacterium
GGCAGGCCGAACTCCCGTCGACCGGTTTTCGGCCATCCGGGAGGCGATCGAAACGAGCCGCAATCCGGCCGAAGCAGCCGCTCTCATCGCCCTGCAGGCCGGGCTCGCGCTCGACGCGAATACCCGCCTCGATGCACTGATGCGTCACTTCGACGCCGACACTCCCATGGCCGAGACGGCCGTCGAATTTCTGGGATACGGTCTGGTGCCACCCGCGCGCAAAATCGAGCTGGCCGAAAGGCTCGCGGGGCTCGTCGACCGTCATGACGAGCTCGATTACGCCATCGCTCTGACCCTCTACAATCTCTTCCGCAAAGACGACTACCCACCCTCGGTCGTCAAAGACACCCTGCAGAAACTCACGAGCGCCCGTGGCGAAGCCGCCGAAGTCGCGGGCCGCGCCCTGGCATGGTTCGAACGAAGCTAAGCAGTCTGGTATTTTAATCCATATATGCTAACAACGGCGCATTACGCTGTCTTGATGTGGGTGCGAAATGGATATCGGACGTCGAGTACTTCTTGTTTTTTGCATGCTCTGCATGACGGCCTGTGGCCCCGGAGGTGGAGGCGGTATCGATCTCGGCACGCCTCTGGCCGACACGGGCACCGACGCCGGGCCCGACATGGGCAGCGACGCAGGTGCTGACGCCGGTGATATGGGGCCCGACGCCCAGAATCTAGCGCTCTGTGAGGGCGAGCCTGCCAATTGGCCGCCGCGTCCGCGCTGGGGAGACATCACCTCGGGCTATCCGGAATACGAAGAGGTGATGAATAATTTCAACATCCTCGACAGCCTGCAGCTATTCGCATCGATGATCAGCAAGGCCGTCGCCGGACTCAACACCCTCACGAACGCCGCAGATACCGACGATACCGGCTATTGCATCTGCAATTGCACGACTCCGACACCCGACTGGAGTCTGCTTCCCGAAGTCCCCAACCAGATTCCCAACTGGGCGATGGGACAGCAGCTTCCGGGCACCTGCTACAACGACACGCAGACGAAAGAACAATGCGTCGACCAGTGCGATACAGGCAGCTTTCAGCCCTTCACGAACGTCATGGAGGTCGAGAGCGACGAGCCCTACCTCTGGATTACCTCCGACACCTTCGAGCAGCCCAACGGTGACCCGCGCTATGCACTGCGGCTGATCCAGTTCATCGACCAGATCACCGGCTTTCTCTCGGCGGGCCAGATGTGCATGACCACGATGGACTGTAGCAATGATGCGGTTTGCGACATGCAGGACATGACCTGCAAATCGCAGCTCAGGCAGGTGCTCGACACGCTGAGCATGGCGGGCGCGAACCTGACGATGAAGGTGCAGCAGATCATCAGCGCGCTCTCGCAGGTCTTCGAGGTAATCAATCGCTTTACCGAGGGCTTCCACCTCGGCGGCTATTCGACGCAGCGCCCCGACCTGCATATGTGCGTGGGCTGGGCAGGCCACGGTGCGTTCTCACAGCTCGAAAACCTGAGCAGCGACAAGCTTAGCATCGGCGCCAAATACGGCGCTCATCAGATCAGCCACGTCGCGCGGGCACAGCTGCGCACCGGCGGATTCGGCGTGAGCGCGCTCGGAAAGAGCCTCAGCATCTTGCCGACGCCCGAGGCCAACATTCAGATCGACGGCTGGAAGGTCTGGAACGCCGACAAACCCTTTGGCGTGCAGTTTCCGACTCAGGGTATCGCCGTGGCCGACATCGAAAAATACGACATCTTCGACCTCGTCGATGATCCACAGGTGAACGACCTCGCCGGGGTCGACGGCATCATCCAGCCGGGCGAACTCGTGATCGTCGATTACTACCCGGCGGTCTACTCGGTGAATATGAACTCGTACGAATGGCCGCGCAGCATGAATGACCCGATGAACTCATGGATTCCCTGGAGCGGCTGGGAGGGCGAGGCCGAGTCCAAAGCGGTTTTCTCGGCGGGCCTCAATCTGCCGCTTGAAATCGAGCCGATCGAAAAGACCTTGCCGACGATCCCGATCTTTCCGCCCTACGCATCGATCACCCCTTATTTCAGTCTGGGTGCCGGGGTCGAGTGGATTCACGACGCCTTTTATCTGCGCGACCGAATTCGCGACAAGATCAATGAAGGGATCCCGATGGCCGCCCAGCTCACCGAAGATGATTTCGCCCGCGAGATGCACGATCTGCAGGCGCCCGACCTGAGTGAAGACAACGGTACGACCGCCTACGTACACCCCGAGCTCGGCGCCATCCTCACCTTTGGGCTGCAGCTCGCCAAGTGGGTATCGCTGGGTATCAACGCCCGACTCGGCATCGGCGCCAAAGTCGAGCCCGGAGGATTCGGAGGCGTCGTCGACCTGAATTACGCGCTGGTACAGGCGTTGATGAATAGCAATCCACCTGCCGATGCGCCGTGCACGCCCATCTACGACGAACAGACCTCGGACTCTTGCTCGAATGAAGCCTGGGAAGAATCACAGGCCGAGTACGCATGCGACGGCGAGGGCCTGACGAGCTCGTGCTGTATCACGGTCGGAAACGAGACCGCCTGCGTCGAATCGTGGACCGGCATCGAGCAGGATTTCTGCGAAGAACCTGCAAATTTTGTCGCCGGCTCGACCTACGTCGACCAGGTCAACGGCTGGCTCGACCAGCTTCGCAACTACGCCGGGCAATCGCTCGTCAACGACCTCGCCGCAGAGGTCACCGACCAGGTCGTCGTGACGACGACGTGGAACGATCAGATCAGCTGCGCCCGTTCAGGATGCAGCGGCGGTCTGCAGGTGCCTGGC
This sequence comes from uncultured Bradymonadales bacterium, assembly GCA_964346045.1. Taxonomy (GTDB): domain Bacteria; phylum Myxococcota_A; class Bradymonadia; order Bradymonadales; family Bradymonadaceae; genus CAYFTY01. The sequence continues at coordinate 2,772 of CAYFTY010000293.1, forward strand.
ATTTCGTCACTGAGTGAATGCGAACAATTCGGAACCTGCGCAGACGCCGACGGCATGATCCTCGCGCACGACGTGAGCGAGGCCGATTGCCTGGGCTACAATCAGCGCGGCCCCGGACGCTGCTGCTCGGATAAGAACGCAGATGGCGACTACCAGACCATCCAATGCGGCGGCTCGCAGCTCGAGTGCGAAAATCAAGACGACGGAATCTGGTTCCCCGGCGGCATCTGCACCTCGAATGTGAGCCCCAAAGACTGCACCAATCGCGATGATACGCGGCTCGGCAACACGAACCTCACATGGACTCCCTATGATTGCGTGACCTCGATCGAACCCGAGGTCGTCGGCTGGGAAGGCGACGGCTGCCATCCGCTCAATCAGGGATTCCCGTCGGCCTGCGGCTGCGCGAGCAACACCGATTGTGCCGCAGGCGAAACCTGCAATGAAGACGGCCAATGCGAAGACGCCGCGGGTGCCACCGATTGCATCTGCGACCCGAACGTTTCGGGCTCGTGCGTCGCCGGCCGCGTCTGCGTCGACGGCGGGTGCGCAAAAGAATGTATGAACGACAGCGACTGCCAGTCGAGTTTCGTGTGCGATGCAGGCGCGTGCATGCCCGAGCATGATACCCCGACCGCCGAGTCGATCGTCTGGAATATGCAGAATGGCGACGAGCCACTGCATGCGATCAGCACCTACGCGTGGAGCGAAATTCTCTTCCTCGCCTACTCGAGCTTCTCGCTCGATATCGGGCTTGCGCTGCGCGTATTTGGCAAGACCTTCGAGGTCACCGTCTTCGAACTCGCCAAGATCTGGGACCTCGGCTCGACCAATAAAGCCTGGTATCAGCCCGGGCTCGAGGCGCGCTACCAGTCCGAATGTTCGGCTCCCGAGCCGCAGCTCGTGACCAATCGACAACCCAATCCGGTGACCGTGGCCCAGGGCGTTTCAATCGACGCTGTCGACGGATTCGACGGCTATGTCGCGCGCTATCCCGAGAATAACAATGGCAATCTCGACCCGAATATGGACGGCAACGCATGCCATCCCAACGCGCCGCAATGCACCTGGGAAGACCTGGTGACGTGGTGCCAGGACGAGATTCCTCAGAACGTCATCAACCCTGCCGAGCCGCAGTTCAGTGACCTCACCGATGGCCTCACCGACACGGTCGACTGGGGAGAAGACATCGGCCTCGAACTCTGGGATGCCGGCCAGATCTGCATCGACGGCGAGCCCTGGTACGAATGGTCTCAGAACGCCAACGGCTCGCTCGACAACCTCGACTGCATCTACGACGGGCCCAACGGGCAGGTGACCTTCCCCTGTGGTAAAGCGCCGCTCGAGCTGCTCGAAGCCTTTGGATGTCTGGACACCAACTTGAATACATTCGCGTCGCAGCTGGCCTCGCAGCACGGTACGGCAATCACGACCAATGGCGGCGCACAGTTCAACGCGCAGGCCATGATGGTCGACCCCAACGGCGAATTCGCCTCGTATAATATCCTGCCCCAGTATCTCTTCAGCGGCTTTCTGCCGACCGGTTTGTTGTGGATGAACACGGTGCAGGCCTGCTTCGAAACCACGCTCGAGGCCGAGAGCTTCTGCGAATGCACGATGGACTCCGATTGCGGCGACGGCCAGACCTGCAACGTCGATGGATTCTGCGAAAATTCGGGCGGCCAGCTCACCGAATGCCCGGTCGTCGGGCTCGCCAACCCTCCGCAGCCCGAGCCATGCTGCGGCGATGGAGTGCAGCAGGATTTCGAAGAATGTGATGACGGAAATACGGTCGGTGGCGACGGATGCACGAGCTATTGCAACCTCGACGGCGACCCCACCGCCGAGGGCGCCTGCTGCTACAAATCAGCCGTCGGGAATCAGTGCATCGATCCTGTGACCCTCGCCGATTGTCAGAAATACGAGCAGGGGACCTTCTTTGCGGGACAGACCTGCTCGCAGGTCGAATGTCCTGGCGGCTGACGGCCGAGCTAGACGTCGGTATGAGCGTTGATACCGGGGTTCTGACTCCAGAGCGCGCGCACGGGAAGCCTCTGGGGATCGATCCCCCAGAGCCGGTTGGTGAGACAGGCAGGCGCGCCTCCGCCCTTGCCGAACAACTCGGCGAGTTCGAGTTTGACGATCTCGAGCCCGACGCCACGCAGCGCCTCTTCGCTCTTGGAGGTCAGCGAATCGACGGCGATGATCGTTTTCCCGACCTGGATCGAATTCGTATCGCCCTCGAAACACTCGCGCGGGGTGAGCTCTACGTAGCGAGCCTCGGGCATATATTGCTTGAGGCGTTGGTACTCTCCGGGCAGAAGCGCCCGCGGATTCACGAGCACGACCTGCTGGCGGCGCCCGGCAGATTCTGCGAGTCGTTGGGGCTGTTGAGGCCCCTCAAAAATGCCCAGAAAGGTGTTTCCGTGGAACCAGGGGTCGGCGTGAAAGTGCACCTGCATATGGCGCTCGCTCAAGAGGTGCGCCACCTCTCCATAGGCTCGTGATTCGGTGCGGCGATAGCGGCCGCTGCCGAAGGTGTGGACGATGCCGCCTCGCCGGTCGCGGATAGCATCTCCCTGTGCTTCCCATGCGATCGAGACCGTCTGCGTGCGAAAGCCTAGCCCCTGTACGAAGCCGCCGATCCACGAGGCCTCGTCGCGGCGGTGTTCGGTCGCCATATTGGGCAGGATGAAGCGGTCGTATTCGCCGTCTTCGTAGTACTCGCCCGCCTCGGCCGTGTAGATCATGCCGGTGAGGTTTCGGGCCGGGTCGGGCGGCAAGACCACGACGTCTCCGCCGGCTTCGACGATGGCATCGGCAACCCGAGCCCACTCGTCGCGAGCCGAACGCGCATTGACGACGACCGCGTCGACCGAACGTTTATTCGCACGGCCCCTGAGCTGCCAGTCATGCCGTGGAGGACTCATCAAAAAGACGGGCTTTTTTCCGTCCATTACACCACCACGATGTCTTCGAGGCCCTTTTCGGGATCGGGATATTGCATGCCCAGCGATTCCATATGCTCGCGCGTAATGCTGCTGATGCAGTAGTTGCGAAACCACTTTCGGTCAGCCGGGATCACGTACCACGGGGCATAATCGGTCGCGGTCTCAATCAGCGCTTCTTCGT
>CAYFTY010000294.1:0-5898 GCA_964346045.1 uncultured Bradymonadales bacterium
AAGGCAGGCGTCTCTACGAAGAGGCTCGCGCGTCGAGCTCGGGGCATCCTCTCGAAGTATTCAAGCTCGAACGAGCCTCGCGGCTGATTCGTGAGGCACAAGTCTCGCTGGATGCAGGCCAGAGAGTCGCCGCGAGTCCGGTCTCGGTGGTCTCGACGACCGCTTACGCGGAAGATGCCGCGAAGCTGCCTGGCGACCTGGTGATCGCCGCTGCGGACGCCCGCAGGTATTTGAGCCAGTCAGCGGACGTCATGTCTCGCGTGCACGCCATGGTGCACGAGATGGACCAGCTGGCGAATGCAGCCGTCTCGGCCACCCGGGAGCGTGCAGAACTCGGGGTGGAAAACAGCCATCTCGTCGAGCCGCTGAATACGATCCTGGAAGCGTGGGGCGCGGCCCGCGAGCAGGCGACCACGGATCCGATCGGTGCCGATCGCGGTGATATGATCGATGCGATACGTCGCGAACTCGAGACGGTCCATGAGCGTGCGCGATCAGGGAATGAAGTGCTGCAAGAGATACGTGGGGAGCTGGCGAGCCGACGGCAGCAGATGGCAGCGTTTGTCAGCCGACTCGAAGCAGAGGGCGTCAAGGTGGTCGAGAAAGGGTTCGATGCCCATGCCGAGCTCGCGCTTATGGAGTCGATGTCCAAAGAAGTCGAATCGCTCGTTTCTGCAGGTCAGGAAGAGCAAGCCTCTGCGCGTCACGCGGAGATCCGTTCGAAGACCGACGAGCTCGCGAACGCACTGCAGATGATCGCGACTGGCCGCGAACTCGTATTGGCCATGGCCGAGCTTGTCGAGGGAATGCGGGACGATTTCAAAGGTGACATTCTCAAGCTGCGGATCGCGCTGGGTAAGGATGAGGTCGAGGTCGACGACGACGTGTTGAGCGAGCTCTCCAGAATTCAGGGCAGTCTGGTGCGACTGGCTGGCGACCTCGGGCGAATTCGAAAGCTCCACAACGACGGTGAAACACTCGCCTCAGTCCGCGAGATGGCGACGCTTGTCGAGTTATTCGAGAGCGGTGCGAGACTCATTGTCGAGCTTTCGGCGCAATATGGCGTGGAGACACGGCTCGAGTCATCGAGCATCGCCTGGCCCGAGCGGTGGGCCGAGATTCGAGGCTGACTCGGTTCGGTAGCATCACTGTTCCTGGGTTTGCCAGCGTCATGACGAGTGCTCGCAGACGTGTCCGTTGTCCGAGTTGGCTCGGAGCTGATGCAAGGCGGCGGAAAGGCTGAGTAACGCACCAGGCGCGGCATTCGAACATTCGAAGTCCGCTGAACAAAGAAAAAGCCCGGCCGCTTAGGCCGGGCTTTTTGTCTTTCGACGAACTTCGAAGCTTATTTGCAGCCGGTCTTGCAGCGGCTATTCGCCTTCGGGCTGTTCGTCAGCGTCGGATAGAGCACGACGGCCACGCCGTTGCGAATCACGCGGACAGGAACGCGAGTTCCTGCTTTGGTCGACATGACGCGACGCTTGAGCTGGCAGTGCGTGACGACGCGCTGTCCATTGAAGTGAGTGACGACGTCGTAATCACGGAACCCTGCATTCTCGGCCGGCATGTTTTCCTGCACGTCGAGAATCAGTACGCCTCGGGTATTCTTGACGCCTGCATACTCGGCTCGTTTGGGGTTGAGCGTCTGAATCTGAACGCCGAGCCAGCCTTTTTGCGATTTCACCTCGGCGCGTTTGGCCTCGAGTGTCGCGATCTGATTGCTCGCATCGACGTGAACTTTTGCAAGTTCAGTCCGTTCGACGTTCGATTGCGATTTTGCCGGACACGCGGATTGTCCAGAGCAGAAGAAGAAGAGTGCTGCAGGAATACTCGCGGCGACGAGCAATGCGAGAAGAAGCGGATTTCTGAGGAAAGAACTGGGTTTCAGTGCCATGTCGATGCTCTCTGCTGAGTGGTTCACGAATGTAGCTGTGAGCATTGTGCACGATTTCCGATCGTTTTTCATGTCGAGACGACATTTGATCGCGAAAATCATTCATGGATGTCGGCATGGCGGGGCGTGGGTCGTTGTTCGGTTGGGGTTTCGCCGCATTCTCATTGGTGGAAACAACGGACTCATTGTTGGAAACAACGGACGAGGCAAATTGTCACGATGGCGGCAAGGAGCGATCGTATGAGCACTCGTTCTCGCGCCGACGCAGAGATTTCGGTCATCCCTCGAATCATTCCGATCCGACCGCGGGAAGGTGGTTGCCATGCCCAACGCGAATGCCATGATGCATTCATGAAATCAGCGCAGATGACGAAAATCGTGATTCCTTCGGCCGGAAGCTATGACCGACTCGAGATTCAGACGTTTGACGTTCCCGAGCCCGCAGACGATGAGATCTTGATCGAGGTAAGGGCTGCCGGGGTCAATTATGCGGATGTGATCGTGACGACGAATTCGCGCAGTGTGATGGCGTTCAACCTCAGCTATCTCTTCGATCGCACGGATATGCTCGAACTCTTCGTCGCGGATCTCCAAACGTGGTTGGACGATGAATCGGTCGTAGCACCGCCCGTGACGACCTACGCGCTCGCAGACGTGGCGCAAGCACACCGAGTCGGGTCAGACCGTCGGCAAACTCGTTCTCGTTCCGTGAGCTCGGCATCGGCTCGCTTGATGCGTAGTTATTCACCTTGGGATAAGGTCTGCCCACGGAACCAGGGGCTCGACGGTTGTCGAAGAGCTGATAGGGCATAAACCAAAGGGATAAGCCATGAAATTCAAGATTTCGATTGTGATGGCGGTCGTTGCCGGACTTCTGGCTTCGGCCTGCGTAACGTCGGCGCCGGCTGCGCGGAAGGACCCCTCGAATGCAAAGATTCTGATTCGGGTCGATGAAAGCGTGCTTCTTGCGCCGGGGATTGCCGACGATACCGAGGCGAACCTTCGCCAGTTCATTCTGGACTCCAAGAGCGGCGTTCCGGTGCGAAGTGCCGAAAATGCCGACCTGATTCTCGAGGTCATGATCACGAGCGCGAATTTCACGCATGCGACGGGTTGGGAATGGCAACTCATCGATGTCGATAATGACGCGATCGTCTTCTCGAAGACCGACTCTTCGATGATGGGTAGCGCAGGAGACGGCATCGCCCGGGGCGTCGTAGAAGAGATGAAGGGGCTCGATCTGAACGCTTATGCAGACGGTAAGAACGCCGTGGTCGCAGCGCAGAGAGTCGAGGAGTCGCCGACGCGGGAGTTTCCGGCGTCAGAGACCGATGGACAAAATGCCTGGGCGGTCGTCGTGGGGATCGAGTCGTATCGTGAAAATATCCCCCAGGCCGATGCAGCCGAAGCGGATGCTCGGGCATTTGCCGAGCTCGCCAGGACGACGCTTAACGTGCCCGAGCAAAATCTAAAGGTGCTGCTGGGCGAGCGGGCGAGTCGGGCCGATATCTCGGCGGCGATCTACGAGTGGCTGCCGCGAAACGCGGTCGAACCCGGTGGGCGCATCTACGTGTTCTTCTCGGGGCATGGTGCGCCCGATGTCGAATCGGGTGATGCCTATCTGCTGCCATACGATGCCAATCCGACCTATATCAAAAGCGGCGGAGTTCCGATCGACAGAGTTCAGAAGACGTTGAGCGGCCTCGAGGGGCAGGAGGTTTTTGTCTTTCTCGATGCATGTTTTTCGGGTTCGGGCGAGCGCAGCGTACTTCCCGAGGGCACCCGCCCCATCGTGCCGGTCAAGGATATTCAGGCCGCCACCAATGTCGTTACGTTGAGTGCGGCGGGACCCGACGAGACCACGGGTGCGCATGAAACCGGCACCCATGGCCTTTTTACCTATCATCTGCTTGCGGGCATGGCCGGCGCCGCTGACCTGAATTCCGATGCGAATGTCAGCATCGAAGAGCTCTTTGCGCACGTCGAGAAGTCGGTGAGTGTCGAGGCGCGCCGACAAAATCGTGACCAAAAACCGACGCTCGCGAGTGGAAGCGGCGACGGCACGAAACCGTTGATTCAGAAGATGCGTTGACTTGCCTTCGCTGCCATCGCGTCGATTTTGTGGAACGGAGGCAGACTCCGCAGCATCTTTATGGGTAGTCATCACGGATGAAGGGATGCGCCTGCTAATTCAGAAAGTTGAGGTCTATTGGTCGCGCGACGAGCCCGAGGGCTTCGAGCGAGGATTTTCGCTGAGCGATCAGTCCGTTCAATCCTCGAATGATTGGCGGCATGTGGTTGTCGTCAATGAGACCGATGGATTCGATAGCGAGGCTGTCGTCGACGAGCCGTGGAATCGGCCGCTAGGTCGCGATGCCGGACTTTTCATCGAGCGTCATGACGATGGTGTCGACGTACACTTCGAATGGTCCAGCGCGGTTGGACATCCCGAGAGAGGCCACACAAAAGCATTCTCCCTCGAGATCGGCTCGTGGGGGCGCCTCGAGTTCACCGGGAGGCTGCCGACAGAAAGCGACTGGCTCTCGCAGCACATCATCTACAATATCGCCGTGCTCGATGCCGAGCCGCCCACCTCACTTTTCGAGGGTACGCCGAAGCATGTCTGGCAATCGTTTCCCCGCGACTAGGCATAGTGTTGGACGCACTCGACGAATCAACAATCACCGACGAATTCGAATCTGGCCCGCATGACTGGGTCGACGTAGAGCACGGGCGCCTCGCGCACTGGGTGTTTGGCGAAGGTCCGGATCTTGTGTTCGTGCACGGTTGGCCGCTACACGGTGCGACCTGGAGGCGTATTTTGCCGCGCCTGGCCACGGATTTTCGCTGTCATGTCATCGATATGCCTGCTGTGGGGCTCAGCGAGTGGGATGGTCCGATGGGCATTCTGGAGCACTCGGAAACCACTCTTCAGGCCATCGAGGCCCTCGGTCTCGATGAGCTCGGATTCGTGGCGCATGACTCGGGCGGAAGTATCGTTCGGTTTGTCGCAGCCGAACTCGGGTCCCGGGTATTCGCAATCGTTTTGGGCAACACCGAGATTCCAGGGCTCGGCCTTCCGGGGCTCGGGTTCGCCCAGGTTATGGTCGATCTGCCGGGTTCGCGTCTTGCGATGCGGGCAAGTCTGGGCGTCAGGCGAATTCGGCGCAAAGCCTTTGAAAGTTGCTTTGCAGATCCAGCCTATGTAGACGGCGAGTTCGGGCGTCTCTTCGTGGAGCCGCTGCGGCAGCCGTCGGTGTTGGACGGACATCTGCGCTTCATGAAGTCTCTGGATTGGTCGACGATCGAGGAAGACCTCTTTGACGCCCATGCAGCCATCGAGTGTCCCGTGCTCTTGATCTGGGGAGAACGCGACACCTGGTTCCCCTGGAAACGTGCAAAGGGGATGGTGACGAGTTTCGGAGGGCCGCCGGCCGAAACGCACTTGATGCCAGAGGGCGGCCTCTTTGTGCATGAAGACCACGCTCGCGAATTCGGTGATGTGGCACATTCATTTCTGGCCAGCGCCCGCGGCCTATGAACCTTTGAACTCCGCGTTGCGTCTCTCGACGAATGATTGCATTCCCTCCATGGCATCGTTCGTCGTCATCAGCGAACGAGCCTCATCCATCAAGACACCATAGGCCTCGTCGAATCCTCTTTCGAGCTCGGTGCGAGCATTCTCGCGAGAAGCCTGCACTGCGAGCGGTGCCTGACTGGCGACATTGCGTCCGAGCTCGAAAGCTCGCTCACGCGCGGCGTCTGCCGAGTCGCTGAGCTCCTGCACGAAACCGATGCGAAAGGCTTCCTCGCCGTCGAAGCGATCCCCTGTGAGCAGATACCGCATCGCGTTGCCCCATCCACATTGTCGGTGCATACGCAGCGTGGCTCCGCCAAATGGCATGATCCCACGGCGGACCTCGATCTGCCCAAAGGTGGTGTCGCGCGCGGCCACCACGATATCCGAGGCGAGCGCCAATTCCATGCCGATCGTGAAGCAGTAC
>CAYFTY010000295.1:0-5880 GCA_964346045.1 uncultured Bradymonadales bacterium
GGCAGCGTTTCGAGCGTGTATTTCGAAGGCATCGTGAACACCACGGTGTACTCCCCGCCTGCGGGTGCAGACTCGACGGGCGTCGTCATCGCAATCTTTTCAGACTCGCCATCCAGTCCTTCGTTGGCGCCAAAAATGAATTCGGCCAATCGCCCGAAACCCACAGAGGACGCATCGGCGAGGCTCTCTGCGCGAACGGTGGTCTCAGCGACGAGACGACTCTCGTAGGCTCGTATTTCAAACGAGCCTTCCTCGACCAGAACGTCGTGGGCGGGTTCGTCATAATATCCGCGAAACAATTGGGCTCCTGCAAAAACGATGAGCAGAACGAACAAAACGACGAGAACAATGATCTTCTTCTTCATGGTATCATCTCCTGATTCTGCCCGAAGAACACGGAAGAGCGAGGGTACCGCTCGCGCCTGATGGATGCTCAATCGAGCATGAAGCCACCGAAGCTGCGGCCTTTGATCGTGCCCTCCACTACGCCCGTGAGGGCTGCCTCGGCAAATTCATGGTCGACCGCAACGAATGCTACGAGGTCGCGAATCGTGATGTTCCCGATGCGGTCACCCGGAATCTCGAAGTCTCCGGTGAACGCGCCGACGATGTCTCCGGGTCGAAGCTTGTCCTTTCGGCCGCCCTGAATGACGATCGTCTGTGTTGGAGCCGATCTCGGAGGCTCGAATTCGGCCGGCAGGTCTTCGGCGTTCCCTGGAGTAACTGCGGCGAGTTCTTCGTCGTAGCGAGCAAGACGACCTCGTTCGCGGGCGTCGATCAAGCTGATCGCCACGCCCTCTTCGCCCGCGCGGCCTGTTCTTCCGATGCGGTGAACATACGAATCGACTTCGTAGGGCAACTCGTAGTTGATCACGGCATCGAGCTCGCTGATGTCGATACCGCGCGCGGCCACGTTCGTAGCGACCAGCAATCTGAGGCTTTGATTCGCAAAGAGAATCAGCACGTCGTCGCGTTCGCGCTGCTCGAATCCGCCGTGAAGAGCGCGGGCCGAATAACCCTTGTCTCGAAGCGCCTCGGTCACGAAGTCACAGGTGTCTTTTTGATTGCAAAAGATCACGGCCGAATCGGGGTCATGGTGCTCGAGCACGCGCCTGAGAGCGTCGATTCTGTTCAGGTTCCCGGTGTCGTAAACGATCTGAGTGATATCCGGGTCTGGCTCTTCATCAACGACCGAAATGTAGCGCGCTTGCTTCTGGAATCGATCGCTCACCTCACGAACCTCATGATCGATGGTCGCCGAAAAAAGCAGAGTCTGCCGCCGGTCGCGAGTCGCATCGATGATCTTTGCGACATCGTCGATGAACCCCATCTCGAGCATGCGGTCGGCTTCATCGAGCACGAGCGTCTCGACCCTCGTCAGATGCAGAATCTCGCGCTCCACCAGGTCGAGAATGCGCCCCGGTGTGCCCACGATCACGTCGATCCCGTTGTTGATCGCCGAAATCTGATGGCTCGTCGATTCGCCACCGGTGATGGTCACGACGTTGGTATTCGGAAGCGCCCAGGCGAGTCGCCGAATCTCTTCGGCAATCTGCCGTGCTAGCTCACGAGTCGGGCAGAGCACCAACCCCCCGACGAGCCGACTGGCGGGCTTGATTTTCTGAAGAAGCGCAAGCCCAAATGCCGCGGTTTTTCCGGTGCCGGTACTCGCCTCGCCGAGCACGTCATGACCGGCGAGCATCACCGGTAGCGCAGCCGCCTGAATGGGCGTCATTTTCGTATATTCGAGATTATCGAGGTTTTCGATCCACTCCGGGCCTAGCCCGAGCTTGCTGAATTCATTGTCTGACATACATCTTCCCGGTACTGAGTGGTTCGTGCTGGAGCGGCCGTCCGAGCCGATCCGCCCCTATGTGAGCGTGTGGTCGCTGCCCTGCATTTCGATCATCCAAAACTTCGAAGACTTCTTGTCTTCATATTCATGGGGCAGGCGCAGAAGTAGATTCGTCGACACGAGACTTCAACTCGAGCATTTCGCGCGCGCTGTACCCCTCGTCGTGAAACCAGAGGACCACGCCCTGCGCGTCGAGGAGCAATACCCGGGCGTTTCGTGGGTTCTCATTGCCCGTGAAGTCCACGATCTTGTCGGCGTCGTCGTAGACGGTGATCACGATCGCCCAATCTTCTTTTGGAATTCCGCTGCGCATCCCCTCGTCGATGGTGCCTGCGATCAAGCCCGGCACAATGCCCTCGACCGTCGGTACCTCATAAACCGAAGCCGGCAACTCCGAATCGAGGATACCCAGAAGCCATCGGTCGACGTCGAATTGCGCATCCTGCACATAGGCCACAATCAGTAGCGCCGGCTTGTCGCCCTCGAGTGCATGCGACGGCAACTTCACCTCTTGGCCGGCGAGTGTCGACCCTTCGACCGTGGGGAACTTCTCGCCGACGGGGTTGCGGTTCGGTGTCGTGCTCGAACAGCCGAAGAGAAATGCCACGGCTACAAAGATCAGGATTCGCGTTCGGGGCAGGGTCATGCCATTCCTCGGCGCTTTTCGCTCACCCAATCGGTCAGCATACGAGCTCAGGTTTTCGTCTCGCACGAGCCCCCGGATTGCATCATTCGGCGGGTGTCTGCGCATTTCGCGAAACGTAGAACCCCCTCATCGAATTGGCAAGCTCGTGGCGTCGCTTCATGGCGCTCTTTGCCTTCGTAGGCATTGAGTTTTTCGACCGCATTCAGCCTGGTGAAGTCTGTGTAGATGCACCACTCAGAGTCGCTCAAAGTTCCGACCCAGGTTCTGCCCCGAACATCCGGAGGAAACTGGCGAGGTCGGTGCGCCCGCCGATCGCAAACTCCATCTCGGCTGACACCATGAAACCGGCCGCAGAATCGAGCCCCGCCAGCAACTTTTTAAAGGTCATCGAGTTCATCGTCACGTCGGCCTCGGGCTCGACGGACGGCTGGTCACCAGCCTTCACGATCGCGATACCTCTTCGGACCTCGACTGCGAAACTCTGGCCGACGTCATCAAATCGAAGAACGATCGCCTGATGCTCATCAACCGACCTCTCGGGCACCAGATTCACGGGAAGCGCACGCACGAAGCTCTCGACCGGAAGCTGACCAATCGCCTCTTCGGTGGGCTTGCTATCGAAGCCGGCTCGAAAATCGTCGCGAAGCTCGAGCGCCCGTGTCAGATAGTAATGCCGGGCGTTGGGATTCACAGCGCGGGTGCCGAGGTGCTTGAGCGTCTCGATCCGAATCTTCTCGGCTTCCCGATCGTCGGCATCATGGGCCAAAAGATAATCCGTCAGCTTGAGTACCCATGCATGATCACCTTCTTCCTGCGCGGCCCGAGCAGCCACCCGAAGCTTATCCCATCCTCCGGCGAGCTCTGCGATACGCGCTCCCTCTTCGGCCAGCGTGAGCGGATCGAGGTGTGTGGGATTTCCGTCAAACCATCCGAGATACCCGTTGTAGACCGACCGGATCGACCAATCGACCCGACCATAGAGCGGCTGCAGATAGGGAGAGCTGGCGAGGTGTTTCGGCAGCTCTACGACCTTTGCGATCTCGACTGGTGTTTTCCCGAGGTTCATCTGCCGAATGGTCTGGTCGTGCACGAATTGGATCGCATCGCGATAGTCACGGAGGGCCCGCTCGACTGCATCGGCACCTGATATCGGTCGCGTGTGACTCGGCACCAGATGGTCGGGCTCAAACGCGCGCATCTCGTCGATGCTCTCGGCCCATTTCATGACGTCCCGATACGTCGTACCCCGAATGGTGTAGAGATTCGGAAACGCCTTGTAAAAATTGTCGCCGGCCAACACAGCTCGATGCTCGGGTAGCCAGACGAAGAGCTGGTCATCTGTCTCGCCCGGCGCATGCTCGAGTAACAGAGGGACGCCCGCGATCTCGAGTTCGAGCCGGTCTGAAAACGTGCGACCTGGCGGCACGATACCGAACGCGCGCTCGGGGCCGATGTCGAGGGTCGGACCAATGCCGTTATTGTAGACGCTGGCGTCGCCTAAATACCGCCCGAACATGCGCATACTGCGTGTCGTGATGATCGGACGCACGACCGTGACCAATTTGTAGATCGCCGGCCCCGTGTCCTCGTGAGCGATGACATCGACCGTTTCATCATCGACGAATGCGCCAGCTCCGAGCGTGTGATCAGGGTGAAAATGGGTGTAGATCACGGCGACGATGGGCGCATCACTGACCTTCTCGAATGCGGCGCGCACCTCGCGCGCAGACTCGAGACTGCCCATCGTATCGACCACGATGTTGCCACCCTCGCCTTCGATCAGAATCGAGTTGGCCAGCCCGTAACCTACTGCAACATGCAGACCCTCGGTGACCTCGATCACTTCTTTTTTGGAGAACTCGGACGAGTGTGCGCGAAGCGCTTCGACCCCCATGTCGACATCGAGGGTGCCCGGAGCAGGCGTGTCATCGCAGGATGTCAGCGCCAGCATGAACAGAATGAAGAGCACTGACTTTCGCAACTGTCGGTCCATGGTCGACACTCTGCAACGAGTTGTCTGATCTCGCAAACCGGGGCCCGAAAAGCTTGAATCGCCGGCGGTATAGACGGCATCGAAGTAACGCATTCGATGAGGAGGTTTCATGTCGTTAGTCGCACTGATCAAAGGAACGGGAGAGAGCGGTTTCGGGTATAGCTCGACGGCCGAAGAGATCACCGAAGGGCTCGACTTGAGCTCGAAGACCTACCTCGTCACCGGCTCTAATTCGGGTCTCGGTGCTGAGACCTGCCGCGTGCTTTCGATGCGTGGTGCCACGATTGTTGGCGCTGCTCGCACCCACGAAAAGGCCGCCGCGGCGGTAGCTGATTTACCCGGCGAGGGGATTCCGCTGGCCTGTGAATTGAGCGAGCCTGATTCGGTGAGAGACGCAGTGGCCACGGTCGTCGAAAAAGGAATCATCCTCGACGCAATCATTGCCAACGCAGGCATCATGGCGCTTCCCGAACTCACGCAACAATATGGCTATGAAATGCAGTTCTTCACCAACCACGTTGGGCATTTCATGCTCGTGACCGGACTTCTCGAAAACCTCGCCGACGACGGCCGAGTGGTTCTCGTCAGTAGTTCGGCGCATCAGATGGCACCTGGCGAAGGCATCCAATTCGATAATTTATCGGGCGAAGATGGATACCAGCCCTGGACCGCCTACGGGCAATCCAAGCTTGCGAATGTGCTGATGGCGCGCGAGCTCGCCAGACAATTCGAGGGCACGAATAAGACCGCCAATGCGCTGCATCCAGGAGTCATCAAGACCAATCTCGGCCGTCATATGAACCCGATCATCAACGCGGCTTTCAGCGTGTTCAGCCCGCTGGCTTTCAAGACGATCCCACAGGGTGCCGCCACCCAAACCTACGTGGCAACCCATCCCTCGCTCATAGGCGTTTCGGGTGAGTATTTTCAGGACTGCAATCTCGAAAAGACCACGAGGCATGGCCAGGACATGCGGCTCGCAAAGCGACTCTGGGAAGAGACAGAACGTATCGTCGAGTCGCTTTGACCCGATGCAAGAGGGCTGCATCTCGAGACGATCAGCGAGGCTAGATCGAGCCCGAATCCCGAATGCGTGACACAGAGCTGAAGGCCAGCGCATCTCAGGGTAGAATTCAGCGGCTTTCAGCGGTCGAGGCTCCTCATGAAGACTTCTACTATCGTCATCGTCGTAATCCTGGCAGCTCTCCTCGTTTTGATGGGGTGTAAAAAGGCAGGTGACTCCGAGAGAATTGACGGCTCGGCCGCCCGAGATCTGGTTGCTGATGGTGCGGTTCTGCTCGACGTTCGAACATCCGCAGAATTCGAATCCGGCCATATCGAAGGCGCGGTGCTCATCCCCGTGCAATCGTTGAAAGACCGAATCGA